>VFKD01000267.1 GCA_009885735.1 bacterium | reverse complement strand
CCGCGTGCCGATCTGGCTTGTGCTTGGCTGCCAACTCGGTCGAAGAGCTGCGCGCGAGCGAGATGCCCAAACCAGCCCAGATCCATTGCGTCGATGCTCTTGAGCACTGATGGCACGCTTCCGTTCTCAAGGCGTCTTCCACCGAGGACCATTGCCCAGAGGGCGATTTCCCGGTCGAGATCAAGGAGGGATTCGGTGCGTGATAGAGAGCGAAGCCGGAGGACGGAGCTTCGCCAGCCAGGATCGTCTAGCTCGGCCTGAAGGATTGCCAGCTTCCGAATAGAATCGCGGCTGGGAGCAAGCGTCGCAAGACGCCCCATGTCCTCAAGCAGACTGCGTTCGTCAATTGAGATGCCCCCATGCGCAGTGCGTTGGGCGTAGAGCGTGCGAGATCGAGTGGCACAGTCGAGATTGAGCCGAGCGACTCGACCGTTTGGCGTTAAGGCGCCGACGTTGGAACCAGCCGTGGGGAACAAGATATACAGAGCGACAAGTGCGATAGCGACGAGCGGCAGCCATCGCCCGGCAGGGTGCGGCACAGCGTTGGGCGTGGGCACGTTCACTCGCGACATTGCCTTAGATGCGGCTCAACCGCAGCCACTATCGAATAGATGCTTAGTGCCCGAAAGCCACGTTCGCCAGAATCTGCTGCAAGATTTGGATAGCGATTAAAGCAATAACAGGAGAGAGGTCCCATCCGCTCGTTCGATGAGGCGGAAGTGCGCGCCGCAAGGGATTCAGCATCGGATCCGTTATCCGATGCAGTGTGCGAACCCACGGGTGGTAGGATGACAACCCGCGAACCCGAAGCATGATGGCCCATGAAACCAGTACCTCAACCAGAATGAGCATTGAGAGTACCTGCAGTATGTCGATTGCAATGAAGAGAGCGCTAGTTGGCGGTTGAAAGCCCATTCGGTGTTCCTATTTCGGAGCGGCAGCGCGCAGCTTGGCCTCAAGTCGAGTCAAGTTGTGGCGTGCAGCGCCGTTCTTTGGGTCGGCGGCAGCCTTCTTCCAGACAGCAAGCGCTTTAGGAGCCTGACCAGTCTTCTCGTAGGCATGCGCCAGTAAGTGCATCGAGAAGAAAGTGTTGTCCGAGCACTTCGCGGCGCCTTCGAGGTACGGCAGCGCTTTCTTCCAGTCCTTCTTCCGATTTGCGTAGTAGTGTCCCAGCTCGTGGTACATGTAGTACGACTTCGGATTGACCTTTAGTCCATCCTCGTAGAGCTTCACCGCCTCGCTGTCCTTGTTCATGCTCCAGAGCAGCCACCCGGCGTCAGAGAAGGCGTTGACGTGTCCAGGATCCGCAGCGGCAACAATCTTGCAAAGGCCGACGATTCGATTGTACTCACCATGGTGCCAGTGGCGATCGACTCCTGGGGAGTAGACCTGCCCCAGTGCGGCAGCGGTGATCTCGTCCGCGACACCGGCATCTGCGCGTGCGGGAACGGCGACAACCATAATCACCAAGATCAACCAGCAGCCAGCTATCGCGTTCCAAAGCAATCTACGCATGTTCGCCTCCGTGCGTTTCGTTTGTCACCCTGCTTCCGGCGACTCCGTGCTATTATCGGCGCAATGCTCTCGCCCGCGCACCTATCGAGCACAACTCTCCTCAATTGCCCGACGTGATCCGTTCCTGGATCAGTCGGTTAACCTCTTGAGGGTTCGCCTTGCCCTTTGATACTCTCATCACCTGCCCCACGATGAAGGCAGCCTTGCGCACGTCTCCGCTCAGTATCTCGGCCCAGATCGCTGAGTGCGCTCCAATCGCCTCTTCTATCATGGCGTCTATCTCGTGAGCATCCGAAATCTGCGGCCCCTCGGTGGCAGCAAGGCTCGCGGCAGACTGTCCCGATTCAAACATCTTCTCTAGGATACCCTTTGCCATCTTGCCGCTCACAGTCCCACGGTCGATAAGCGTCAGCAATTCGGCGAGATGCTCCGGCCTAACCTTGGCGTCGGTCAGCGAGACGGCATGGAGGTTGTGAAGGCGGCTTAGCTCTCCCAGAATCCAGTTCGCCGCGGCCTTGGCATCGGCGCCGGCAGCCACGGTCCCTTCAAAGTACGCAGCCAACTCGCGCGACTGCGTCAGCACCTCGGCATCATAGCGGGTGATCGCATACTGGCCCATGATGCGCGTGAGCGCGGCTTCGGGCAGCTCCGGCATCGAGAAGCGTGTCTGCTCAATCCACTCCTCGGAGATGAACATCGGCACGAGGTCCGGCTCTGGAAAGTAGCGGTACTCCTGCTCTACCTCTTTCGACCGCTGTGCGAACGTCTCCTGTTTCGTTTCGTTCCAGCCGCGAGTCTCCTGTGTCACACTCCCGCCGGAATCGATGACCCGGGTCTGGCGCTTCACCTCGTACTCGATGCCCCGCTGCACAGCGCGGAAGGAGTTCAGGTTCTTGATTTCTGTCTTCGTGCCGAATGTGTCCGACCCGACGCATCGAACACTGAGGTTCGGCTCGCAGCGCAAGCTTCCCTCTTCCATTTTGCCGTCCGAGACTCCAATGAAGGTGAGTATGGCTCGCAGCTTCTCCAGATAGGTCTTGGCCTCATCTGCGGTGTGCATGTCTGGAGGAAACTCGGTCACGATCTCCATGAGCGGCACGCCCGAGCGGTTGAAGTCCACCTCGCTTTCGCCTGGGCTCACGTGGAAGAGCTTGCCGGTGTCTTCCTCTAAGTGAACTCGCCGTATGTGGACGCGCTTGGTCTCATCGCCCACCGAAATGTCGAGCCAGCCCTGCACGCCTATCGGCAGGTCGTACTGGCTAATCTGATAGCCCTTCGGCAAGTCCGGATAGAAGTAGTTCTTGCGGTCAAACTTCGGATTTGCGGTGATACGGCAGTTGAGCGCCAGCGATGCACGAATAACATACTCTACCGCCTTGCGGTTGATGACCGGCAGGGCGCCGGGCATTCCAAGGCAGACCGGGCAGCAGCGAGTATTTGGCTCGCCTCCGAAGGAGTTCTTGCAGCCGCAAAACATCTTTGATGCGGTAAGGAGCTCCGCATGGACTTCCATTCCAATGACGGCTTCGTACTTGCTCATGGCCTGTCCCGTAAAGAGGCGCGTAGATTGATCACGAGAGCACCGGCCTCCGGGAATGCCATCCGGCAGTCTGCTCATAGGCGTGCGCAGCCTGAAAGAGCGTCTCCTCGGCAAACGGCTTGGCGATGAGCTGAAGCCCAACGGGAAGGTCGTCCACAAACCCGCACGGAACCGAGATGGCCGGCAGTCCTGCCATGTTTACGGGAACCGTGCAGACATCCGCCAGCTTCATCGCGAGAGGGTCGTCCGCTTTCTCGCCAATCTTGAATGCGACCGTGGGTGACGTGGGCGTGGCTAGCACATCGTACTTCTCGAATGCACGGTCAAACTCGGCGCGAAGAACGGTTCGAACCTGCTGTGCGCGCTTGTAGTAGGCATCGTAGTAGCCCGCGGAGAGGGCGTACGTGCCAATCATGATCCTCTGCTTAACCTCGTCGCCAAATCCCTCGGATCGCGACTTCCCGGAAAGGCCGGCGTGGCTGGCATGTGCCTTCGACCTATGGCCGTAACGAACTCCATCGTAGCGTGCGAGGTTACTTGAGGCCTCTGCCGGGGCAATGATATAGTAGGCCGCTAAGGCATGATCCGTAGAGGGAAGGCGAACCTCCTCGGCCTCAGCTCCCAGCGCGCAGAGCGCCTCGATCGCCGCACGCACGGCCTGCTCTACCCCGGCGTCCACGCCCGCGCCAAAGTACTCTCGCGGCACGCCGATCCGCAATCCGGCAATGGACTTTCCACAGGCGGCTGCGAAGTTTGGAACCTCCACCGGCGCGGAGGTGCTATCCATAGGGTCCCTGCCGGAGATCGCTTGCAGCATCAGGGCGGCATCCCGCACGCTGCGGCCAAAAGGGCCAATCTGGTCGAGCGATGATGCATAGGCCACGAGCCCATAGCGACTCACTCGGCCATAGGTCGGCTTCATTCCCACCACGCCGGTGAGCGCGGCGGGCTGGCGGATGGAACCTCCTGTATCCGAGCCGAGGGCAACCACACACTCTTCAGCAGAGACCGCCGCGGCGGACCCTCCGGAGGAGCCTCCCGGCACGCAGTCGAGATTCCACGGGTTGCGGCTCGGCCCATATCCCGAGTTCTCGGTAGACGAACCCATTGCGAATTCGTCGCAGTTCGACTTACCGAGCAGGACGGCGCCCGCCGCCCTCAGGCGCGTAACTACCGTGGCGTCATACGGTGAAACAAAGTCCGGTAGCATCTTGGATCCGCACGTCGTGCGGATGCCGTGGGTGCAGATGTTGTCCTTCAAGACGATAGGCACCCCAGCGAGTGGCCCAGCAGGCTTTCCACGCTGGAGGTCTGTGTCTATGTTGTCTGCCTGAGACAGCGCCACCTCACGAGTGACAGTCAGGAGGGCGTGAAGGCGGAGCTCCACCGCTTCGATGTGCTCTAGGTGGGCTAAGGCGACCTCGCGAGCAGAGACCTCACGCGAGGAAACCAGAGCAGTTATCTCAGCAGCGGACTTACCAACGAGGGATGACATGAGGACTCCAGCAGCCATGGAACAGGTACAAGATTCGCGAAGAGACGCTTATCCCTCCAGGATTCGAGGCACAACAAAACATCCATCTCGGGCGTCGGGCGAATTCGCCAGCAGGTCACGCCGGGAGAGCGAAGGTCGCATCTCATCGTCGCGGAATACGTTCGCCATAGGCATGATGTGCGACGTGGGTTCGATATCCTCTAGGTCTAGCTGTTGAAGCATTTCAAACCGTTCAAGCAGCTCGTTGAGGTGGCGTGCCTGCCGTTCAAGCTCGTCGTCTCGAAGTTCTAGACGGGCAAGCTGTGCAATCTTGCGCACTTCGTCTTGCGTTAGCGCCATCATGCCACTCCTGTTCAAACGGGCTGATCGAATTATAGCACGCAGATCAGCCCTCACATTTCATCTATGTGCCGCACAAGCTGCTTTTGCCGCACACATATCCTAATTGTGCCGCAATACAGCCTAAACTTCCCATGAAAAGCGTCCCGCAGTCCTAGCACCCGCCTACAGAACCCCTGCCCCCTTCCGCAATATCCACTCGCCGGCGAGGCAGGAAGCCACAAGAGTAAGCATCCACGCGCGAAGCCAGAGAGGATCGGGAGGCAAGGTCGCTCGTCCGACGCTCTTCTGGATGCGTGATGCGGCAAGCTGCCTAACTCCAGCGGCATCCAGCAACTCACCACCTCCAGCATCGGCGATTCTTCGAAGCATCGCTAGGTCTGTGGACACATCCTGGAGCTCTTCCCCTTGGGCGTCTACGATGAATGCACAAGCAGCCGAACTATTGGCCTTGCCTGCCCCAGCGATGGACGCAGTGTAGTCGCCGGCCTTGCTTGGCACGAATTCAACCGAGAAATCAGAACTCTTGGTTGACGAGCGCGCGGACTGCAGACTGAGTGCTCCAGACGGGCCGACGACTCTCACCCTTGGCGTCCCATGTACCGTCGCCTCTCCCCGCAGGCTGCCGCTGACCCGAACTCGCTCGCCAACCCCATATGATTCGCGGTCGGTTGCGAGCGAGACCGACTGCCCAGGCAGAAAGTCCGAATCCGTGAGCAGCCACTGCATCGTGTGCCCCCAGAACTCAGAGTAGAGTCCTGTGCCCTTCTCTCGTTCGGTGCCCATGAACTGCCAGCGCCACAGTCCTTCGGCACCAATCGCGAGCACCTTCCCCAGGCCGTACCGGTGATAGGCCATCACCGCCATATCTGGAAGGTCCGACGGCGTACGGTCGCTCTCTGAGCGCGCAATGACTACTGCGAGAGCCCTCTCGCCAAGGACGCGGGCAACTGATGTGAGCCCAGGCAGCCGCCGGACGACTGCCTCTGCGTCCTGCGCTCCACCAGTTGCAAAACCAGGAAACGCTCTGCCATCACTCGTAAGCGTGAGCCGAAGATCGCGAACTTCCGCGTCAGTCCACTGGACCGGCTCCACGCCTGCCAGAAGCCCGCTGGATGAATCCGCTCTACCACGGAGCAGCACGAGGCATCCACCGCGAGAGGAAATCCATTCCCGAATGGCGGGCGCCTCGGCCGCCGTAAAGAACTGCTCGAACCCCTTTCCCAGCACAATGATGTCGTAGGCAGAGAGCTCCGACACGGACCTGGGAAGCGTTACCTGGGCGCCCACGGCGCTCTTCGGCGTGGTGGCATAGTACTTGGCAGGCGTGAGCTGATAGACAGTAGTCAGCTCCACCTGGCCGCCTTCAGATAGAGTGCGGGCCAAGAAACGCGCATCCCACGACGGCTCGGCCTCCAGAAGCAGCACTCGCGCGCGGGCATCTGAAGCCGTGACGAGCACGTCCGAGCGGTTGTCGGACACATGCGTCTCGCCGCGCAGCGGCACTGCGCGAAGCCGATAGCGGAGCGCGCCGACGGACGGTCGAATCGGGAACCGTATCTCGGCTTCGCCGTCTCGCAGATTCACTGAACGGGATGCAATCAGTCGACCACTCTGAAGCAGCTCTACGCGGGTTGAGGCGACTGAGGTGGCGACAGTCACAGTAGCGCCAATTTCAACTTGCTTGCCAGGAACCGCCGCTATCCGCGAGCGGTGGGCCGTTAGTCGTAGGTCCGGAACTCGGGCCGGAGAACCAACAGGAAACGCATGCACAGTTGCGCCGAGGCTCCGCGCAGCTTGGGCCGCATCAGTGGGCCGCCCCGCGGAGGTATCGCGCCCATCCGACACCAGAAGCACCGAAGAGCCGTCCCATTCGCGGTCAGCCAGTGTGGCCAACGCGCCCCGAATTGCTGCCGCGAGGTCCGTTCGTGCGCCGGATGGCTCGGAGGCAAGTTTCGTGTTGACCACCGAGACCGTCTGTGCAAACTGCACCGTTGAGACTCTATGTCTATTGCTCAGCGCAACCCACAGGTCCGACCTCGGTCCAAAGAGAGACGCCGCAGATTGCGCGCGTGAGCGTCCAGCGACGTCCCGCGTGGCCATACTTGCGCTCGCATCAATGGCTATCACGAGCACGGGTTTCTCGTTTCGCGGTTTGGAACTCTGCTCGCGCACCGGGTTTAGGAGAATGGCGGCGAGACTTGCCACGGTTATGGCTCGCAACGCGAAGAGTTGCGCCCTCAATCGAAAGTTCGCCCCCATCGTAGAGCGCCCGTGAAGCCAGAGCGCCACAGCCACTAGCAGCGCGGTGAGGAGCAGCGTTTGGGAGAGCGGAAGGGGCGGATCTAGGCGCAACTGTTGCTGCGCCGACTTACGGCTTCTTCCCGAGTTTTGGCTCTGGGAATACGGCTAGCGCTCGGTCTTCGGGGCGAATTCCACCCGTGGCGTCGATAGGCACCAGCTCGGTAAAGTCACCGAACGCCTTGAAGACCCTTGCTCGACCCACTCGCCGGCCATCGCGATAGATGACAAACTCCTGCTTGCCTCGCACTCCGTGACCCATTCCGCGATTCATGACGAGCTTTGCCGGACCCAGGCTGTTCATGATCGTCCCTTCGATGGGCTTGTGGTCCTCAAGCCGAGCGACGACCCGGAACGCAGCCGAGGCCGCCGCCTCCACATACAGCAGTCCGTCCGAAGACCTGCCGTCCGGAGGCTCGGGCGCATCGCCCCACTCCGCCGCCCCGTTAACTACCTCGTCGAGCTGAATATCCCGAACTCGCACGACCAGTCCAAGGAGATACTCTCTCGTGCCACCGACTGTACGAATGTCGGCCTCGCGCAGTTCGCCCGTGATAACGAACCTTGCACCGATGTCTCGAGCGACAACTCCCAGATCGCGATCGGAGTAAGGTGGGCGCATGCCTCGCGCTTTGGCCGCATCGTCTACCTCCTTGCGCGATGCCACCTCGAAGAGGTCCCGTTTCACGAGCTCGTTCACGAGACTGTCTGTAGTGGATCGCTGAAGCAGAGCGTACTTGGCGGATGACAGATTGGCGAGGTCCACCACGATTGCGCGAGGATGAGCACGGGAATTCTGGCAATGTGCAGCCGGCGCAAACGCCATAGCCGCCGCCAAAAGGCACAAACAGTATCGCATCACTTCGGCGCCTCCCATATCGTGACGGTGGAGTCTGAACTGGCTACAGCAACCGACTTTCCGTCCGGCGAGAATGCAACGCAGTGTATGCGCTCCTCATGGCCCCGCAGAAGCATGATCTGCTTCTTGGCCGCCACGTCCCAAATCGCCGCTGCTCCGTCCTCTCGACCAATGCAGATCAGAAGTCCGTTAGGAGAGAAGCAGATGGCAGTGACATTCGACTCGATTGGACCGAGCTCACCGGCCGGCTTGAGGGTTGAGGCATCCCACAATGAGATCGTGCGTCCCCCACTGGCCGTTGCGAGCAGGCCCCCCTTTGGCGCGACCGCAAGCGCGACGATCTCACCAGGACCGGCGCTCGCGCTCGATTGCTGCTTCCAGTCTGCTGCATCCCATGAACGTATGGTTGGTCCGCTGGTGGTAAACAGAGACTTGCCGTCCGAAGAAAAGCCCAGCGCTGTGAGCGAGTCCGGATGCATCAGCGTGCGCTGCTCCGCTCCGGAAGCAGAGTCCCATATTTTCACAGTCGAGTCGTGGCTGCCAGTTGCAACTAATCGGTCGTCTGGGGAGTATTGCGCGCAGGTGATGAAACCGGTGTGGGCCTCCAGCGTGTGAAGGCATCGACAATCGGAGACGCGAAAAAGCTTCGCGCCCCAGCTCGCCGCCAATAGATTCTTGCCGTTACGAGTGAACTGGACCGAGGTCACCGCGCCTTCGTGACCACCCATATCGTCTACGGGGTCCCCTGTTCGCGCATTCCAAACCTTGACCTGATTATTGGTGCTGCCAGTAGCGACCAGCTTGGAATCCGCCGAAAACGCGACAGTCAGAACCGCCGCTCCGTGTCCGGCCAGGGTGGCAAACGGGATGGGAGGCTTGTCTTGGAGAGCAGCGCCCTCGGCGCTCCAGAGCACTGCCAGTATCAGGGCTGCAAGCGCAATTGGTCGGAACATTGAACTCTCCCTCACAACTCGAAAGCCTGCGAATGAACCGGCAGACCAGCGACAGGTGGCTGCACTAGCGCGCTGCGGCATTCGATATCTGTGTGCTGCTGCGGTCCCTCGGATTCTACCTTCGTGTCGGGTCCCCGTCAACGCGCAATGGCGGGAAACCCACATCACTTATCAGCCTGCGCCGCGTCACGGCTGTAGCCTTTACCCAAGGCACCAAGGTGTTCACGTACAGCTATGACGCGGTTGGCAATCGCTCCGTGATGCAAATTGGCGACGGAGGCAGGTTCAGTTACTCGTATGATGCGGTAAACCAGCTCGTGAGCATCCTGACTCCCTACACAGAGGTTACGACCCTGCAGTACGACTCCCTCGGGCAGGAGACGAAGCGAACTTTGGGAAACGGATCCACGATAAGTTTCGTATTCGACACTGTGGGACGAAACACAGTGATAGAAGCTCGGAAATCTGATGGTACATTGCACGCCATGTACACCGCGTCTTACGACGCAGCAGGAAACCGCGTGACAGTTCTCGAAAACGACGGAGCGATGATCACTTACTCCTATGACAATACATACCAGTTGACGAACGAGCGGCGGTCGGGCGGTAACGCCTACAACAGCACCTACACTTATGATGCGAGCAGCAATCGCGCAACAAAGGTGACCTCCGCAGGGACGTGGACCTACACCTCCGATGCGGCAGTCCGCTTGACGACCCTCAAGCCGCCGTCAGGCTCCATAAACACGATGACCGGAGCCTGCCCTGAGCGCTCGACAGCCGTACCGTCGAGCAGTCGAAGGGATAACAACGGCAACGTCACCCTCGAGCAGATCGGGGCCGTGCGCGACACCGATACCTGGGACACTCAGACTCGCCTGAAGGTCTGGAACACGGGCCAATTCAGCACGATTCAGACCTACAGTGGAGCCTGCCCTGAGCGCTCGACAGCCGTACCGTCGAGCAGTCAAAGGGACCCAGATGGCCTGCGAGTGAAACGGCAGCTCCCTACTCGCACGGACACATTCCTAAATGACGAGACGAACGTCGTGCAGGTGACCGGAGCGAATCCGGTTGTATACGAGCAGCTTCCGGGAAGCTGGGGTTCCCTTTTCTCGAACCGACTCACGAGCGTGAGCAAGTTCTATGTCCCAGACTTCCAGGGGCACACACGCCTTCTGTTGAACACCTCGCAAGCCATAACAGACACCGCAATCTACGATGCGTGGGGCACGGAGGTCTTGCTTCCCACCACGAGCTTCAATGACCTGCGGCAGTGGGGCGCTTGGGGCTACTTCAGGGACAGCCCGACTGCGGCCTACGTGCGGGCGAGGAGGCTGCGCAGGGATTGGGGAAGGTGGATCAGCGCGGATCCGATTGGGCTGTACGGCGGGATGAACCATTACGGTTATGTGGGGAATTCACCGGTGGTGAGGGTTGATCCTACCGGCCGACTCGCAGTAATTGGAGATATTCTTGGTCCCGAGCCGTGCTTCGGCGATGGCCTTTATTACGAGCCCTGTTGGGGTCAACCATTATTGGATTGTCAGAACAGGTGCTCATTCCATGGAGTGGCTAGTTGCCTGATGGGCACAAATTGCCATGGCGCGCCATCATATACTTGTGAGTGTAAGGACCGCATGGACATTGACTGCACCTCACTAAATAATGAGTATATTGAGAACGTAAACCATCAGCTCAAACTATGTGAGGTCTCAGTCCTTATAGGGACTGCCGCGTGTATTGCTGCCTGTTGGAAATGGTGGTTCCCAGGGGCCATCGCGGCATGTTCTGCCGGGTGTACGATAGCGTTTGGCATCAAACTTCTAGCCTGCCTTAACGAGCATCACGCGGGCATGATGCGATGCATCAAGTATTACCAGGAATGTCAGCTTCAGAACCACTAATCCGGGTATAGCAGGAGCATGGCCATTGAAGATGCATTTGTTTGGGCGACTAGTGCGCATCACAACACAGGTTGCGTCTTATGCGAAGAGGAACCCGTTTCTGGCAGTCGTTATACTGCTTGTTTTAGGTGCGAGTGTTCGGGTTGGATATCGGGCTTACTCTATTGATCGGGCGCTCAGCTATTTCCTGTCCGCCGGCTCGCTTGAGACCTCTGGTCGATATCAAGAGGCTATCGCACTTTACGAGCGTACAATGAGAACCGATCCTGAATTCCCAGGCATCAACTACTCGCTCGGCAGGGTTCTCTTAAAGAATGGGGACTACCAAGAGGCTATTCGTGCAATTGAGCGGTCGCGTGCTAGTAAGGATACGCTCTTTCGGATCCAGCAGTGCCTGGTCCTTGCCAAGTGCTACTCTGCACTCGGGCAAGTCCCGGAAGCATGCGCCGAATTGCGTAGGTACGATCCGAATGTCGCTAGCAAATATGCCGGGGAGGCGTCGCAGCTTTATCGCCAGTTGAATTGTGGGAAGTAAGTAGCTGTGCGCCAAGCAAGGTTACACGGCACGCAACTAACATGCGGCATCCGGAATCACTCCACCGCGCGCAGTGTGTCCGAGATCCACTCGAGATGCCCGAGCTGAATGAGGCCATAGTGATAGAAGTGGATTCCCTCGGCGCCGGCGCTCACCGCAAGCGTGAATCCACAGGGCGCCCGAACGTCCTTTACCTACGACGCGGTCGGTCGGCAGACCGCCATTGAGGACGCCAACAACAAGCGCACAACCCAGACCTTTGACGCAGCAGGAAGATTGACCGCGACGAAGAACGCTAACGCCGAGACCGTCAGTTTTGTTTATGACGCCGTGGGCAACCAGACCGAGGTTCAATATGCCCGTGCAAATCGCTGGAGTTTTGTGTATGATGACGTGAACAGGCAGACGGTCGCGATTGACCCGCTCGCAAACCGAGTCACGGCCGTGTTCGATTCGATTGGACGGCAGACTGTTCGCGTAGACGCGCTATCGCAGTATACAGGTTACTCGTATGATGCGGCGGACCGACAAACGACCATCGCCTACCAGGACGGGGCACGCACCACATTTAACTATGACCATGTGGGTAGAATAGTCTCGATGGCTTACGGACTCGGCATCATGACCCAGACCTTCGATGCCGTGGGCAGGCTTTCGGGCTCTGTCGCCCCGAACGGAGCAAGGTTCACCTACTCCTTCGACGCGAACGGAAACCGGTCCGGGCAAACCGTGACCGGTCTCACTGCGGTGCCCTCCACCCCACCACCCAAAACAACCCGCGCGCCTCCCTGGGGTATACTCTGTGCGAAAAAGAACAATCGGCGCCGCACGCGCGCCGCGGGAGACGCGCCTCCATGGCAACCATGCGCCAGATTCGCTCGCGAATCAAAGTGGCAAAGAATATTCAGCAGATCACCAAGGCGATGAAGATGGTCGCCGCCGCGCGCCTGAAGCGCGCGCAGGACCGCGTACAAGCCTCTCGCCCGTATGCGGAGAAGATGCGAGGAGTCGTGGGGAGCCTTGCGGGGGCGGCCGCGGGCGAGGTGGACCACCCTCTTCTCGATAAGCGCGAAGTCAACAACACCGGCGTGCTCATCATCACGGCGGACCGCGGCCTCTGCGGCTCCTACAACTCCGGCCTCATTCGCATGGCGTCGGAGTTCCTAGCCGGGTACGACCCTGCGAAGCTGCGGCTCTATGTGGTGGGCAAGAAGGGAAACGTCTTCTTCAAGCGCAGAGGGTTCAACATCGTAGCCTCTCCGGCGATCGACTCGAAGGCCGTCACCCTGGCCGATGCGACAGCCATTAACGCCACGGTACGTGCGGACTTCGAGAAGGGCGACATCGACGAACTGCACGTCATCTTCACGAAGTTCCTGAGCCCAATCACGCAGCGGCCCACGGCGCTCAAGCTCCTTCCCATCGAGACGCCGGCGAGCGCGGACGGCGCGCAGGCATCGGGCGACTTCATATTCGAGCCGGGACCGGAGACGCTGCTTGCAGAGCTGCTGCCGCGCTACCTGCTCACGCAGGTCTACCAAACTCTCATCGAGTCCACCGCGAGCGAGCACGGCGCGCGAATGACCTCAATGAGCTCGGCGACGGACAACGCGGGCAAGATGATCAGCACGCTCACTCTGTCGCTAAACCGCGCGAGGCAGGCTAGCATCACGAAAGAGATCTCGGAGATCGTGGGCGGCGCCGAGGCGCTGAAGGGCTAGGCGGAACAAGCGGCCTCGTTAGGCCCCTGCGGTTGAAACCGCGGCGGTAGACGTCATCAAGTCCGCCTTCGCGGACTCAACCCCGAATCCACGAAGGTGGATTTCGTTCTCTTTACAGCCGCGACTTTAGTCGCAGGTCCAAAGGCGCGGGCGTTTTGCCCCTGCGGTTGGAACCGCGGCTGTGGACGTCACCAAGTCCGCCTTCGCGGACTCTGCCCCGAATCCACGCAGGTGGATTTCGTGGTCTTTGCAGCCGCGACTTTAGTCGCAGGTGCAGAGGGTACCGGCGTTTTACCCATGCGGTTGAAACCGCGCCGGTATACGTCACCAAGTCCGCCTTCGCGGACTCTGCCCCGAATTCACGAAGGTGGATTTCGTGCCCTTTGCAGCCGCGACTTCAGTCGCAGGTGCCAAGGTGCGGAGCGTTTTGCCCCGAATCCACGAAGGTGGATTTTGTGCCCTTTGCAGCCGCGACTTCAGTCGCAGGTGCCAAGGTGCGGGGCGTTTTGCCCCGAATCCACGAAGGTGGATTTCGT
>VFKD01000291.1 GCA_009885735.1 bacterium | reverse complement strand
CTGGACATAGCCTTTCGTGAGGATGACTGCCGCACCAGGAGGAACCACGGTCCAGAGAACTTCGCGACGCTTCGGCATATCGCGTACAATCTGCTCAAGCGGGACCAGACCACAAAAGCCGGGATCAAGGCCCGTCGACACAAGGCTGGGTGGGACAACGACTACCTAGCTAGCCTCGTGGGTATTTAGATGCGTTTGCCCTGAAATTATGGTTTAGAAGTGACCTTCTGGACCTCGGCTACAAGTGCCAGTGACCCTGCACCAGCAACCATCATATCATGTTGCCTTGCCAAGTATGTCCAAGCAGAGACGACGAACATTGCCGGACGAACTGAGACCTCGCTCCCCCACTAACTCCTCGGCCGCAACCCGCGCGGCTGCCACATCCGTGTCGCTAAGCGTCAGCAGGAGGTCGAGCCGAACGTCACTCCGGTCAATCTTTGGGGAGACCGTTCGCACAGCGTGCAGCAGCGTCCCACCCAGCCGTTCGGGACGAGAGCACCGAAGCGCCCATATTGCAGTCCTTGCCACCGCGATGTCATCGGAATGCAGAAGCTGCGCAAGTGTAGACATCGCCTGGATGTCGCGTGCTCCGCTCAGTCTTCTTGCAGCCATCAACTTAAGCTCGGGGCGTCCGGCCCGCGCAAGGTAGATCAGTTCTGCCAGGCGCGAGCCTGCAACAGAGCTTAATGGCTCGTCGAGCAGAATAGCCTGCAGGCCCGGAGGGACTAGCAGTCGCTTCAGAAGGGCCTCGTGCAGAAGGTGGGATGTATCACTTCCCATCTCACTATAGTTAGTGGCCTCGCCGCTAGTAAGGTGCTGCACCGAATTCCGACAAACATCGGCGGCTGCAAGCAGCCTGCGCGCTGCGGGATTCGTCCCCTTCCCGCCCGCCGCTTGCAGACTATCTGCCAGAGAAGTTCGAAAGAGAGCGATCGGCTTTAGGCTTGCACGTGGTATACCACCAAGGGGCTGTATGCTGGCCCTATCCCACCATCGCCACGAGCCGTATACCGCCCAGCGCGCGCGTTTCCGGTGGATGCACCAAACCGCGACCGGGGGTTGAGACACGCCGGAACACACGGAGTGCAGCCAACCGTCATCATAGCGAATCTTGGGCGCCGCCTTCGGATGGACCTCCAGGCACACCCGAGACTCGCCCGAAACGGACTCTGTGGAAATGCCGTATCGGTGCAGAGATGCGGTCGCAATTTCTGCCACTACCTCGTTTAGGCCACAGCCGCAGGTCCATTCGGGATCCGGAGACAGGGCGTCTAATCCGAGCACACCAAGTGCCTGGACGTCGGAGAGGTCTGGATAGGCCTCGCGCAGAGCGCCAATCCATCTGCCGACGACACGCATTGGTCCCCGCGTACGCGCGAAGTGGGTTTGGGTATCGCTCACAGGCAAGATCGCGTGCGATTGGTTCCCGGCAACATTTCCGGAATAGATGTGTGAACTATTAGACTGATCCCCCGTCTGTCATTCTGACACTACTCGTGCAGCATCTCGCTAAGGAGGATGAACTCAGATGAAGAGTCGTTTAGTTGCCGCAGCCGTCGCCGCTGCCTTAGGACTGGCGCTCACCGCGCCGCCTGTCTCTGCGCAGGCTCCCGACGCACCTGGCGCTGGTCGTCAGCGTGGACAAGGCAGACAGGGCGGACGCGCGGCATCGGTTGCGACCGTCTCGGTGGATGCCATCAGTACGATCGCAACGCTCACAGCGGAGCAGAAGACTAAGATCAAGGCCATTCAAGACAAGCTGCAGGAGACCACTCGTTCTCTGCGTCCTCAGCAGGGCGCTCCCCGAGACCCCGCAAGCCGAGAGAAGATTGCCGAGGCCCAGAAGGCCGCAGTTACCGAAATCGAGGCCGTACTGACGCCGGAGCAGAAGACGAAGGTGCAGGCAGCCATCAAGGAGCTCGGCGGCCTCCAAGCCCTTGGCATCCCTATGGCCATTGCAGTCGAGCTCAAACTGACGGACCCACAAAAGAAGCAGCTTGCAGAGATTGCCAAGGCCGCGCTCGCAGAGACCCAGGCCCTCGCTCCCGATGAGCGACGCTCGGGCGCGCGGGAGCGCATGCAGGCGAATCGTGCGAAGGCGGAAGCAATTTTGACCACAGAGCAGAAAGCGATCGTGGCGAAGGCGGCCGAGCGCCGCAGGCAGCGCAATGCGCCTTCGCCGCCTCCTCCTCCGTAGACGATTGTAGACCTCCGACACTGGGCGAGGAGCGGCTGCTCCTCGCCTCTCTTTTTTGCCTCGCTGGTGGTGCAGCGCAGTATACGGCTATAATGCCTCTGTTTGCACTACAGAGACCTGCTCAGGAGGTAACACAACGATGAGAAGACTATCAGGTAGTTTCATGACCGCAATAGCTTTGGGTCTTGCATTAGTCCCTCTTGCCGGCATAGCTGATCAACCAACCCGAAAGGCGAGGCAGTCCGCGATGGAGCCTGCCACATCAGCGAATCGGATCGATGGAGCAGTGATGTCTGCCGCGGACCACAAGTTGCTTGAAACACTTCAGATGAGGAGATCTCGTGAGATGCTCAGCGATCCCCTGCGGCTGAACCGCTTGATGCTGCAAAATGTGAAGGAATCTGGATTGCGGTACGCACTTAAAAAGGCAACTCTCAAGGCTGAGGCCCTTGCGGCACAGTTGGTGAAGGTAACAGCTGAGCAAAGATCGCTTCAGCGAGAGATCGAGAATGAGCGCGTAGGTGGGATGCTGCTTCGCGAAAAGCTCATGAGGGTGAAGTAGACTGCGCGCTCCAGCGGCAGACAGGCACACCTGTCGCCCTCGGCGCGTTGGGATGACAGGGAGAAGATAGTTGATAAAGAAGATAGCCGACAGACTATTGGCCTTCGACATCGAGTGGGTGCCGGATCCTGTCACCGGGCGCATGGTGTATGGTATGAAGGAGTCGGACTCCGATCAGGCTGTCATGGAGCGAATGTGGGATGAGGCGCGCATCCAGGAGGCGAAGTACAAGACCACTCCACCTAGATCGCTGGACGACGATAAGCCCGCCGAAGAGGGCAAGCCGTACCTAAAGACCTCGCTTTGCAGAATTGTTTCCATTGCCGTGGTCTACCGCCGGTCAAACGCCGAGAAGAGCGGTGCCCCTCCTGAAATCCGCGTAGAGACCTACCCGAAGCTTGGCGCAGGGCCATTGCCTGAGGCTGAACTACTGCGAAAGTTCTTCGCGTTCTTCGAGAAGACCAAGCCGAAACCTCAACTCGTCGGATTCAACTCGTCTGGTTCAGATGTGCCAATCCTAATACAGCGAGGAATGGCGCTTGGACTAGCAGCCCCTGAGTTCTGCAGCCGTCCAGAGAAGCCTTGGGAGGGGCGCGATTACTTTGCGAGATTCGGCGAGGGACACCTCGACCTGCGCGACATCGTTTGTGGAGCGGGCAAGGCGTCGCTTACACTACATGAAGCCGCCACATCCTGTGGCATCCCTGGCAAGATCGATGTGAGCGGAGACAACGTAGTCGAGTTGTGGCTCTCCGGCCACTCTGAGAGAATCGTGCAGTACAACGTCTTCGACGCCCTTACGACGTACCTCCTGTGGCTAAAATGCGTAGCGTTCAGCGGTTTGATTCCCATTGCACAGTGCGTCGAAGAAGCTGACCACCTGCGTACCGACCTGGAACGTCAAGCAGCTAGCGATCGGCCCTTCCTCCACCGATTCCTGAACAAGTGGACGGAGTTGGAGGCTCTTCAGGCAACAAGGTAGCTAGACATCCGCGCTCAGCACCGTGTGAGTCAAATGGTGTGTATAGCAATTCAACCGACCGTTGTCCACCTAGCTGATACCGCTATCAACTCGTCGTGAGCGGGTTATTTCGTAGTAGAAGCATAGCTT
>VFKD01000057.1 GCA_009885735.1 bacterium | reverse complement strand
TGCGGTCAAGCCGCAACCCGCTCATCTGCTTCTTGTCTCCGTGGCACTCGAAGCACGACGCCGCCAGCACGGGGCGAATCTTGGATTCGAAGAACGCCGCTTGCGCGGCCGAGGGCTTCGAGGGGGCTTGCGCAGCCAGGGTAGCCGGCAGAATGGCGCTAAGCATTCCCAGGACCGCAACCCTCGCTCGCACTTGCAGCATGGCATGGTACGGCAATCCGCAAGCGCTTCGCACATGCGTTGAGGTTGTGCGTAGGGTGCATGGCTTGCGCTGCCCAAATTCCGTTCGGATCGGCTGGATGAGTTTTCTGGACCGAGATTTCAACTTACTATTCGCCCGGATTGATCAGCTTCTGAATTGCGGGAGTGTTAATGTTCTCGCTCGTAACAACCACCACTCCGCTGTCGATGAACTTGCTCTCGATCTTCTGCTTCTTGATGGCTTTGATGACGGTCTTGACTCCCTGGTAGCCCATCTGGAACGGGTCCTGAACAATGAGCGCTTGGATGGTGCCGGCTTCAAACGCCTTCATCTCGTCTGGAGAGGTGTCGTACGCGACGAGCTTCACCTTGCCGATGAGCCCCTTTTGCTTAAGCGCGTTCGCCGCTCCCACGCCGCCAGGCTCATTCGCGGCGAAGATGCCGGTGATCTCTGGGTGCGCGGTCAGCATGTTGAGCGTCTGGTCTGTGGCTTTCTGGGCATCGCTCTCGTTATAAAGGGTGATCACGACCTTGATATTCGGGTACTTCTTGATTCCCTCTAGGAAGCCCTTTTCACGCTCATCCGAGGAGCCGGCGCCCTTCAAGAACGGCATGAGCCCCACGCTGCCCTTCTCGCCCATCACCTTCGCGAGAGCGTCAGCCGCACGGCGGCCACCCTCCACGTTGTCCGTGGCGATGTAGCAGAGCGACGGGTCCTTGTCTTTGGTCAGGCCCGAGTCGATGGTCACGACCGGCACGCCCTTGTCTATGGCGTCCTGAACTGGTCGAATGAGGCCGTTGCTGTCGGTGGCGGCAAGGACGATGCCGTCCACTTTGGCCGACACCTTGCTCTGGACGACGTCCACCTGCGCCTGAATGTCGGTCTCCTTGGCCGGTCCCTGCCAGTCGATCTCTGCGTTCTCTTCCTCGCCTGCCTTCTTGGCGCCCCTCAGCACCGTCTGCCAGAACGAGTGCGCGGTTCCCTTCGGAATGACAGCTATGCGCATCTTGCGGCTCGCGCCTCCACCGGCGTCCTCGGGAGTGCGAATGGCTGTGTCTTGCTTGGGGCACCCGGCAGCGGCCAGAACGAGAAGCGCGCAGGCACCGGGCAGGGCAAGAATGCGTGGAAACGACATGATCCTAGGTCTCCTTTGAACATGCGGGCACGGCACGATAGATGTTGAGTTTACCTCGGTGACAGCGAGGACGCAGTACGTCGCGTCGTAATAGTAGGAACCTAACGCGAGTCAGCTTGGGTCCGCACGCGCGAAGCCCAAGACGTACGCATGGCAGCGCAGCAATGATAGACTTCAGGACAGAGAGTCGGGCGTGAGGAGACCGGCACCAGCTATCGGTGCGTGCAGGCCGCCGAATAGCACGGCAGCCACCTCCCGGAACTGGGAGAGCCTCGCCGCTAGGTGCTAGATGGCAGCGCGACCAGAGTGGTCTGCGTGCTGGAAGCGTGAGTCAATTCTTAATGCCTGTTCACATTGCTTCTATTGGGTGAGTGCTTCGCGCCTGGTAACACAACCAAATGAGTACGGTCTGACCTACTCATTAATGGCATCATCCCGCCACGTATCAGACGTGCCTGCATCTCGCCACTTGTTAGAGGTGCTGTCGAGCAAACGCATCCTCCAGCCGTGCGTTACGGCCGCCTCGTCCATGATCCTCCACGCTTTCGCGCGTTGGGACTCTCGCACCCTGATATCGTATCCTCTCGAACCCTCCAGGTAGGCATCGACACCCTTAGACTCCAGCAGGTCTGACAGACCATTGAGAGCATCGCCATTTACACCACCCACTAGAACATACGGATCGTTCGCGCGGATCACGTAGGCGACGAGAGAGGCTACGAGCAGGAGGCACAATGAAACAATCCGCCATTTTGTTCTCGACTTCATCGTTTGTCCATTACCCAAGTACGCGGCGACCGGGCAATCGGCTTGCACCTTACTACCTCCGACCTGTTCACCATCAGGCGGCTGTGTCCCTGGAAGTCGGGGACTACGACCTTGCTCGCGCCTAAGTACCGCACCGAGAAGAGCGAGCCCCAGACACCGGGCAGGTGCTGGCAGACCACGGGGTCTCCAGTCACGACCTGTGGCTGAGCCTGCCCTGAGCCTGCCGAAGGGTTCTGGTCATCATTGAGCATGTTGTCCATGCGGGTGGGGAGCACGCGGCGGACGCGAAGTCCAGACGGGTCATACGCAAACGTCTGCAACTGGCTGTACGTCCCGGAGTTCCAGACGCTAAGGCGGTTCTCTGGGTCCCAGGTGTAGCTGTCCACGACCGTTCCGGCCTTCTCAAGAGTGACGTTGCCGTTGAGGTCGTAACTGAGAGTCGTCGGTGAACCACTCGCGGGCTGGACGAGCGTGAGCTGGTCCGCGGCGTTGCTGGTGTAGTTCGCGAGCGAGCCGGACGCAGACCGGGTAAGACGGTTGCCCGCCGGGTCGAACGTGAAGCTATTGTTGTATGCGTTCGCACCGCTGCGCTGGTCCTTGGTCAACTGGTACGCGGCGTCGTATGCGTAGGTCACGAGCGTCCCGTCGAGCTCCTGGACTGCGAGGCGGTTGCCAACCGGGTCGTAGGACGCTGAATAGATAGCAAGTCCCACTCCAGCAGAGGTCCGGGCGTCGAGGAGAGTGTTTCTGCCTGCCGCGTCGAACGCGAAGGTAATCTTCACCCCGTTGCCCAGCACGCGCTGGCGCTCCCGACCCAGGGCGTCGTAAGCAAGCGTCGTCCGTTCGTTGTACGGGTTGTGGATGCCTGAAAGGGCGTTCAAGGCGTCGTAAGAGTAACTGAAGACGCCGCCGGTCCCTATCACCATCGAGGCTCGGTTGCCCGCCGCGTCGAAAGTATGCCTGAATCGGTTCGCGGCCTGGGCGAATGCGACTCCCGTGAGTTGTCCCAAGGCGTTGTACGTGTTCGTCACCACTCCCAATGAGTAGGCCTGTGTTGCTACTCGGCCCAGAGCATCGTAGCTGATCGTCACGCGACTGCCGTCGTGGTAGCGCACCTGGGTCTCTCGGCTCACGGCATCATAGACGTAGCTGGTCGTCTGGCCGTTACCGTCAATGCGGTTTGTACGTAGTCCAGTCGGGCCGTAGACGGTGGTGGTCAAGGTCCCGAGTGCGTTCTGCTCGGTAATCTGGGCATTCAGCACGTTGTACCCTCTCGTGATCCACAAGTCCTTGCCACCAAGATTCGCTTATTGCGTCGCTTGCCGCTTTGCAACTGGCATCCTAATGACCTTGCTTTTGCCCGACGAAGGTGCTACCAGCACTTCGACGGCAGTAACATTGTCCGCAGCAATTGCGCACGCAATCCACTTGCTGTCCGGTGACCAAGATGGTGAGTCCGAGTACCAGCCATATCTCGTCGGGAAACACTTCAACTGGCGCACTATCTTGGTGCGAACATCCCAAACGACTACTCCACCGATGGTACGCATTGCAATCATGCTGCCATCAGGCGACCACGACGGACTGTCTAGGTCTCGATTGTTAGCCACCAGCAAGGCCTCAATGCGAATCTTGAGCGATGATACGTCAATGATGGCTAGAAAGCTCGTGCGCTCTGGAGGCCGCGACACCCGAATGACGATGTGCCGACCACTCGGCGACCAACACTGATCTGTTACCGTTGGGAGCAATTGGTATCGCACCCCCTTCACTCGGATCTGGGGTATTTCAGCGGCAAGAATCTTGCGTACGATACCAGTGTCAGCATCTATCAAAAACAGGCCGCCGCGACTACCGGGTGGATCATACTCCAGCAAGAAGTGCGTTCCTCTGGGATTCCACACGGGGTTGCGAAGGTAGCGCGTCTCAAGCAGTTTCCGTGTTCCGTGGCCAGCGGGAGTAGTCACCCAAAGGGCGGACAGTACGCCCTTACCCACATCAGACCTGTTTGAAGGATCAACCACTGACTGGAAAAGAATGTGGTTGCCAGTTGGCGAGACCACAGGGTTGCCAATCATGTCTGCAACCTTTATTCCCATTAGCGGCATGGCCGTACTATCCTTTGCTCTGAGCACGTATAGGCCTTGCTTCTTTCCACGATCGAACTGCCAGAGACGTGGAGACACAACTAGATCCGTACCCCTCTTCAGCCAATCCTGTCCATAGAACAGTCCAAGCTCATCGCTGTGTTTTCTTGCAAGCAGATTCACGGAGTCCAAGGCTCTCCGATGTCCAGGCATTGACACTACACCCCATCGAGTGAGAATCAAGCCGCTCTTCGAGTGCCACACGACCCGATTTGTCGCTGAATCAATCTGGATGTCACCGTAACTGTCACCCAACGCATCAGCAGTGTTGTGAGGCCCGATTCCTGGCGCGAACGAGTGGTTGGGAGATGCGCGACGGTCGGCTATTGTGCTTCCACTCAAAGCAATTGCGATTACAATGAGGCCGTAGAGCCCGTTATTGACACGTGGCAACGACCGATGCGAGACGGTCGCGCTTAACCAGATAGGTTGCATGTCTGACGCTCGAAGCCGCATATCCCCTCACGAACAAAGCGAATTCTCGGCCGTGTATTGTCTGGTCCGGACCATCCCTCTGCGCTTCCTGTACAGGGCGCAGGGTCACCCACTTTCCAGCCGACGAACCACGTTGACCAGTGTGGTGAGGGTCCCGAGCGCGTTCTGCTCCGTCACACAGAGTCAAACCTCGTGAAGAATTGCGCCGGATGCACGCGAGTGGACTACCCTTTATACTCGCTGGTAGTATGCGCCACGTTCGGCCAGTTGTCCAGCGATTGGCGACGAGTCTTGAGAGTCCACCTGCCCCCACGCACGTCGCAGGCACTCGCGGCAAGGCCCGCAGGTTCGTAACAAAATTCCATCAGGCAGCACGCGGCTAGGCAATGCGGGACTTGCCCGGTCCATACCTATCGTAGAGCACGGCGAGGATGACGACGGCTCCGATGATGGTCCGCTGCGGATCGGGCCCAAGCCCCATGAGCGAGCAGCCGTTGCGCAGTGTGTAGATGAGCACAGCTCCGATGATGGTTCCGCCCACGCCTCCCTGGCCGCCGAAGAGGGAGGTGCCTCCTACCACGGTCGCAGCCACGGCATCCAGTTCATAGCCGATACCCGCGTCTTTCGACGCAACGCTTGCTCGGGAGACGTTTACCAGAGCAGCCACGCCGGCAAGCAGTCCGCTGAGGGCAAAAACTGAGATAGTGGACCAGCCCAGCTTGATTCCCGAGAGGCGTGCCGCCTCACGATTGCCTCCCATCGCATAGAGCGCGCGGCCCCATGCTGTTTTCGACATTGCCACGTGAACGCCAAGCGCCGCGAGAACAACCAGAATGACAGCATAGGGAATGCCGTCCGTGGTCTTGCTGCCGAAAAGCTCGCCGAAGCCGAAGACGTCGAAGCCATCGGGCAGGTTGCCGATGTTCACCGAGTTGGAGACGATGCCGCCCAGGCCGTGAATGATGCCCATCATCCCGAGAGTGACGATAAACGATGGGATACGCCCAACCGCAGTGATGAAGCCGGTTAGCGCGCCCATTCCGATGCCGCAGGCGAGCGCGATGGCGACTCCGCCTGGAATGCCTACGCCGTGTTCGGTCATGGCCACGGCGGCCGTGACTCCGCTGAACGCCATGACCGATCCTACCGAGAGGTCGATATTTCCGCTAATGATGACCGCGGTCTGTCCGCAGGCAAGGATTGCAACTACGGCGGCCTGCACTGCGATCAGCTTGAGGTTATCGGCCGTGGCGAAGTTCGGACTGCGCAGCCAAAGCGCTGCGGAGAGCATGACGAGGAAGGAGAACGGCGCGAAGGACCCCGACAGCCTGCTGAAAACTGCTGCCATAGGGCGGATCTTCCGGATCGGCTCTGCCTCCTGGGTCACATGCATCTCTCTCGCCCGCAACGGTATCTACGCGGGATGGTATCAGGTTTCGCGAAGGGTTGTCAAACGCGCTCCTGACTCGCCTCGCCCTACAGGCATGCCTAGTGTAACTACCAGCAGGCAATATCACTTGAATGTGGGCGGGAGCCTATCGTCGTACGGTAGAAGGGCTGGGCCCGTGGAATAAGCACATGTTGGACAAATCGGGAACGCTCGAAAAGAGGCACGATCCTTGGACGACACAGTACGAGTTGCACTTAGATTCGGCAGAAGCGGACAGCTCTTAGTCATTCAACTGTCGAAGCAGTTGGCACAAAACCTGGATATGTTCGCCTGCTCTTCGCACCGCGCGAAGCCGGCCGTGACACATCCCAGTGTCAACATTCAGGCCGAGGGCTTCCTCGGCCTGAGTAGCTGACCTCGCTCTCTCGCTCGTTGGGTTCGCCGGTCCTCTAGCGGCACAGGCATCTCAATGAACCGCCACCGTTCGTTCGTGCAGTGAGCCCTATGCTATAATGTGTTCTTCATGGAGACCTACAGGCAAGACCACATCCGCAACTTCTGCATCATCGCTCATGTAGACCACGGCAAGTCTACCCTCGCAGATCGCATCCTAGAGACGACCGGGGCGATATCCGATCGCGATATGCAGGACCAATTGCTCGACACAATGGACATCGAGCGTGAGCGCGGAATCACGATCAAGATGACGGCCGTGCGCCTCACCTACACTTCTCTGGCGGGTGAAGATTACGAGTTGAATCTCATCGACACACCCGGTCACGTCGACTTCACCTACGAGGTGAGCCGCTCTCTCGCTGCCTGCGAGGGCGCCATTCTGGTAGTGGACGCCGCTCAGGGCGTCGAGGCGCAGACGCTGGCGAACGTGAACCTGGCCTATAGCAACGGATTGACGCTCGTGCCGGTCATCAACAAGATCGACCTTCCTGCGGCCGACCCAGAGCGCGTTCGCGAAGAGATTGAGACAGTGCTTACGCTGGAAGCGCACGACGCGGTACTGGCGAGTGCGAAGCTCGGAGTAGGAATTACGGAGATACTGGAGCAGATAGTCCAGCGAGTACCGCCGCCCTCCGGCAATCCGAACGCGCCGCTCCGCGCCTTGGTTTTCGACAGCCATTTCGATGTCTATCTGGGAGTGGTCTGCTACGTCCGCGTGGTGGATGGGACGTTGAGGCCCGGCCAGAAGATTCAGTTTATGGCTTCAGGCAGCACGTTCGAGGTTCACACCGTGGGCGTGTTCCGGCCAAAGATGGAGAACGGTCTCGAGCTGAAGAGCGGCGAGGTCGGCTTCTGCACTGCCTCCATCAAGACCATTGGCGATGCGAATGTCGGAGATACCGTGACGGATGCTGCGAACCCTGCTACCGAGATGCTCATCGGCTATCGCAAGGCCAAGCCAATGGTCTTCTGCGGCCTCTACCCCATCGACAGCCGCGACTTTCCAGACCTTCGCGAGGCGCTGCTGAAGCTGCAACTCAACGATGCGGCGCTCTCGTTCGAGCCGGAGACCTCCGCGGCACTGGGCTTTGGCTACCGTTGCGGGTTTCTGGGGCTGCTGCACATGGAGATTATCCAGGAGCGGCTCGAGCGCGAGTTCGACCTGCAGCTCATCGCCACCTCGCCAAGCGTTATCTACAAGGTCAACAAGACCGATGGCACGTCCGAGGAGATAGATAACCCGGCATTCCTGCCCAACCCGACGTATATCCTCAGCATTGAAGAGCCGTTTGTGGACGCGACGATCTTCGTACCGTCAACGTATGTGGGCGCGGTGATGGACATGGGCCGCGATCGCCGCGGTGTATTTGTAAAGATGGAACACCCTGCGCCGGACCGAGTGATGCTTCACTACAAGCTCCCGCTTGCAGAGATTCTCATGGATTTCTTCGACCAGCTTAAGAGCCGGACACGGGGCTACGCGAGCTTCGACTACGAGCCTTGCGGGTACGTCGAGTCGAAGTTGATTAAGCTCGACATTCTGCTAAACAGCGAGCCGGTGGATGCTCTCTCATTCATCACTCATCGCGACAAGGCCTACGCGCGAGCCCGCGGTCTCACAGAGAAACTCAAAGAGGTGGTTCCGCGGCAGCAGTTCGAGGTCCGCATCCAGGCGGCAATCGGCGGCAAGATTATTGCCGCCGACAGGGTTTCGCCGTTCAGAAAGAACGTCACTGCGAAGTGCTACGGCGGCGACATCAGCCGCAAGCGCAAGCTCCTCGAGAAGCAGAAAGAGGGCAAGAAGCGGATGAAGCAGATCGGCTCCGTGGAGATTCCGCAGGAAGCCTTCTTGAGCGTACTGAAGATAGGGGAGTCGTAGTTAGGAGACGGATTCCTAGGTGGAGCATTCCTTATCCTTCGACAGCTCATCAGCATGCGGGCTCAGGACGAACTGTGGTCATACTGGGGCGCATACCAAGAATCCGTTCGTCTTGAGTGCGCCAATTCCGCTCATCCTGAGCCTGCCAACCCGCTCATCCTGAGCGCTCGACAGCCTCTTCGTCGAGCAGTCGAAGGACCGTACCATGGCTCGTCATTCCTGCATGAGCCTGCCCCGTTATGACCTTAAACGGGGTTAGCAGGAACGAAGGACCCTTTCGATGAGCAGTCGAAGGGCGCGTCGCCAGAATAGTCGCTCTTCGACTACGGTTCGGAACGGCTGAACCGCGCTCAGGACGAACGGGTTACTTCCGTGTGAGTCCATACTGCTATGTCTTTTGGAGGCCGCCTAACGTGACAGAGAATCTCCTCGAAACGTGGAGCATCCACAATCGCATCAACCTCTATCTTCTCGAGTCCTTGGCCGAAGAGCACTTAGACGCAGACATGTCCGGCAAGGGCCGCACCGTCTGGGCCCTGTTTGCGCACATCCACAACGTTCGGCTCATGTGGCTGAAGTCGGCGGGCGAGGACTTGCTGGCTGGGCTAGAGAAGCTCGAGCCGAAACCCCTCGGCACGAAGGACCAACTTGAAGCGGCTCTCACTGCATCCGGCGAAGCAGTCGGCAAGCTGCTCGCGCGCAGCCTCGAATCCGGCCAGCGAATCTCGGGCTTCAAGCCGCACACGATTGGCTTCCTTGGTTACCTCATCTCGCACGAGTCGCATCACCGAGGGCAGATCGAATGGGCGCTCCGGCTTTCAGGGACTCCTTTAAGCGATAAGGTCTCATTTGGCCTGTGGGAGTGGGGGTCGAGGTAGGGGCGCGAGTTTCACACTGCGACCGACGATTGCCGTATAATCTTTATGGTCGCCCGGACAATGTATGGAGGGGCAAATGGTGAAGGCAGATTCGACTACCCCGTCAACTCGAGATGAGATCGCGGCTCGCGGGGAATACGTGTACGACACCGACATACGCATGCAAGTAGAGGCCGACCATAACGGCAAGATCCTCGTCCTCGACATCGCGAGTGGTGATTATGAGATTGACGAAAGCGGTCGAGAGGCTGCTCACCGATTGATGGCCAGACGTCTTGGCGCCGAACTCTATGCCCTGCGTGTTGGGTATCAGGTGGTCGGGAGGATCGGTGGTCGCCGTCCGGCAATGCCGAACTGATCAGTACCTGAGGTGACTTGGCCAGATTAGTCACTGTCGATCGACCGTCGAAGACCACGCCATTCAGTCTGGCGCCGCCATGGTGTATTGCCTACTTCTTCGGGTCCAGCCCCGCCTTGAGCTCCTCCTCGGTCACGGTCGACTCCGCTCCACCCCGTGGCACGTGCAGGTTCGCAGTCCAGAGAATGGCGTTCAGCACCAGCTTCCGAAAGTCGGGGATGCCCCAGTTGCGGTGAACGTGTCCGCCTGTGAAGCCAAACGACCGTCCGCCGCCTACGCGCTCGGTTGCCCAGGCAACGGTCTCAACGTTTGTGCCGGCCTTCGGCAGTGTCGCGGTGAGAATGGACGTCACGCGCTTGTCGTCAGGCCGAAAGCGAATCTTGTAGTACCACTCGTCATTCGCTTGAAAGGCCTTCACTCCCCTGGCGATGGCGTGCTTCTCGCTGGGCGTGACCAGTACGTCGTTATGCGGGTTCGTTGAGTAGCCAGTTTCGTAGTACCCGCCCAGCCAATCGAGTATCTGCTCGCCCACCTCGCGCTTGGGAAACTCGACCGCATAGTGCAGGCAGACGAGCCCAACACCTTTGTCCATCAGACGCTTCATCGTCCTCATGCGGCTGCCCTGAATCATGGGGTGTGCGCTGCCGCCGTCCATGTAGAAGACAACGCTTTTCGCGCCGTCCAAGACCGACTCATCGGTGGGCCACCCGCCGCGAACGATGACGGGCTCAATGCCCGGCATCTTGCCTAGCCAGCCCGCCAAGAGCGTAACTCCTGCGTTGAATTCGTGGTCTCCAGGCCCGTGGCTTGGAACTCCGGCGATCAGGACTATCTTGGTGTCGGCTGCTAGGCAGGGCTTAGCCGCGGAGCAAAGGCAAACAACGGATAGCATTGCAAGGACGAGCTTCATTCGTGTAATCAACCGCTTGATCTCCCGATTTCAATTCGTATCGATATGGATGGAGACTGTGTCACGCATCGCAGCCTTGCGCTCCTCCAACTCCGCTACGGTTTTGGGCCAATCGCCCTTCAGCAG
>VFKD01000565.1 GCA_009885735.1 bacterium | reverse complement strand
GGCGTCCCGCCCGCCACGGCAGCACCAGTGCGACAAGGGTATCGGAACCGTGGCCCTGCGCCCTTTGGCGCCCGAGACGGGCGCGCTCCAAAGATACCCAGTGGAGCGCGGGCGTCCCGCCCGCCACGGCAGCACGGGTGCGAAAAGGGTATCGGAACCGAGGCTCTTCGCCCCTTTCGCGCCCGAGACGGGCGCGCTCCAAAGATACCCAGTGGAACGCGGGCGTCCCGCCCGTGAACGAACAGGTCAATGGTTAAGCGCCCTCAACCTCCCGCACCATCGCATCAAACTCCGCCTCGCTAAGGATGCTCACGCCCGCTGTCCGAGCCTTTTCGAGCTTCGAGCCCGCGCCCGGACCAGCCACCACGTAGGTGGTGTTCTTGCTCACGCTGCCGGAGGCTCTGCCCCCATGCGCCTTCACAAGGGCTTCCGCCTCCTCGCGAGTGCGCGTCTCAAGCGTTCCAGTGAATACGAATATCATCCCGGCCCACACATCAGACTGCGGTCCTGCGCGTCCTTCTGGGTTGACTCCTGCAGCCTTCAGCGCAGCTATCACGGCCCTGTTCGACTCCTCCGCAAAGAAGTCGGCTACGCTCCGCGCCGTCGTGGCGCCTATTTCGTGGACCGCCTCGAGATCCTCGACCGAAGCGTTCGCAACCGCCTCAATGGAGCCGAATCGGTCCGCCAACACCTCTGAGGTGGACTGGCCCACGTGCCGAATGGCGAGCCCGTGCAGCAGGCGGTTGAGCGGCCTCGTCTTGCTCGCCTCGATACCGGCCAGGATGCCGGAGGCGAGCTTCTCGCCCATGCGTTCTAGAGGGAGAAGCTGCTCCAGCGTGAGCGTATAGAGATCCGCCGGCGTGCGCACATGGCCGGCATCAACAAGCTGGTCGATCCGCTTGCCGCCCAGCGCCTCGATGTCCATGGCGCTGCGGCCCACGAAGTGCTGCAGCCTCTGGCGCAGCTTTTCGGGACAGGCCGGATTGATGCAGCGCGTGGCGGCTTCGTCGTCCCGCTTCTCCACAGGACCGCCGCAGGCCGGACACTCCTTCGGCATCTCGAATTCGACCAGGTCGCTGGTCCGCTCGGACTTCACCACCTCCACGACCTCAGGGATCACCTCGCCCGCACGCTGGACCACCACGATGTCGCCCACTCGCACGTCCTTGCGGCGAATCTCGTCGATGTTGTGCAGGGTCGCGCGGGAGACCGTCACTCCCGCAAGCGAGACCGGCCGCAGCTCGGCCACGGGCGTGAGCGCGCCGGTCATGCCGACTTGGAGAACGATATCCAAGACCGTCGTGCGAACCTGCTGCGCAGGGTACTTGTAGGCAATCGCCCATCTGGGGCTGCGGCTCACGAAGCCGAGCTCTCGCTGGAGCGCGAAGTCGTTCGCCTTGACCACCACCCCGTCGATGTCGTACCCAAGCTGCTCTCGGGCGCCGTCCCAGTGCCGCGTGAACTCCAGCACGTCATCCAGGCCACGGCACAGCCTCACGTTTGGGTTGACCTTGAGGCCCCACGAAGTGTAGGTCGTGAGCAGGTCAAGCTGGCTGGCAAACTCCCGACCCGCGCAGGCGCCCACTGCATAGAAGAAGGCGTCCAGGCGGCGTCCCGCGGTGACGCCAGAGTCCTTCTGGCGAAGCGAGCCGGCAGCCGCGTTACGAGGATTCGCAAAGGTGGGCAATCCCGCCTCTTCGTTTGCCGCGTTGATTCTAGCGAACTCTTGGTGCGTGAGGAACACCTCGCCGCGGATCTCGCAGAGGCTCGGGTGGTCCTCGCCCTGCAACCTAAGAGGAACCGAGCGCATGGTGCGCACGTTCGGGGTGACGTCCTCGCCCTGCGTGCCGTCGCCCCGTGTAGCGGCAGTTTCGAGCCTGCCGTCCACGTAGGTGAGGCTGATGGAGAGGCCGTCGATCTTCAGCTCGGCGCAGTAGTCGATCACGGCCTCGGCATCCATCCCGAT
>VFKD01000314.1 GCA_009885735.1 bacterium | reverse complement strand
TGGGTGGGCCAAGCAATGCCCGAAAGGGAGATCCGAACGACGTAACCAAGCTGGTGGAAACGCAGCTCATTATCGGCCAGGGTCGCCCCGAGAGGGGCGCGGCCAGTCCAAAGTACACCCTGGTGATGTTTGGAGACTACGAGTGTGCAAGCTGTGGTGCAGCCCAGTCAATCGTGGCGGAGGTCCTAAAGACGCATCCAGACGTTCGATTCATTTTTAGGCATGCTACGATGTCGACCGACCATCAGTTCGCCCGCATTGCATCACGCGCTGCTGAGGCCGCGAGGCTGCAAGGCAAGTTTTGGGAAGTGCATGACTTGCTTTATGCTAATCAGGAGGAGTGGACGCGGGACACCGACCCGCGCATGGGGCTGATGGCAATTGCTGAGGCCGCCGGGTGCGAACGAAAGCAGTTCCGATCCGACATGGAGACCAGAGACACCGAACTGGACGCGATCGTAACCGCGGACCAGGACGCCGCATTCAGCTGCTCGGTTACGTCCACCCCATCCTTCTTCCTGATTACGGGTCAACGAACATGGGCGGCGATCGGTCCAGTGGGACTAAAGAGACTGCGGGACGACCCAAAGTATTGGGAGTGAGAAGTAGGTTGCCCCGCTGGCTGCCGTCCCTTGTGCTGATGGCCAGCCTCACCGCCTGCCGCGAGCCGATTGCGCCGCCTCCTCACACGGTAGGGGTACAGCCCGACTCCTCGCCAATCCGGTTTCGAGATGTTGCTTCCGAGGCTGGGATCCAGTTCAAGTATGGTGGTGCCGCTTCATCGCCCCGAACCATCCTCCAGGTAACGGGCGGCGGCGCTGGGTTCATCGACTTCGACAGGGATGGGCTCCTGGACATTCTGCTCGTCGGCAGTCGGGTCGCTCTCTATCGCAATCTGGGCGCCGGTAAGTTCAAGGACATCAGCTCCAGGTCCGGTCTAGCGGTGTCCGGCATCCTCATGGGCTGCGCCGTTGGCGATTACGACAACGACGGCAGGCCGGATGTCTTCATCTCCGGTCATGGCGAGGCACGGCTCTACCGCAATGCGGACGGCCGAGGGCGCTTTCTGGATATGACGCAGAAGGCCGGAGTCGGCGCGCCAAGCCCCTATTCGTGGTCTACCAGCGCGGGCTTTGCGGATCTCGATGCAGACGGCAAACTCGACCTAGTTGTATGCCGATACGTGGAGTTCACGCCGAAGTCCAGGCAGCTTTGCGAATTCACCAACATGGGCGGCGGCGCAAAGATCCTCGCCTCTTGCCCTCCGCTCTACTATGAGCCTCAGCGGCCCATTGTCTACAGAAACCTCGGTGATGGGAAGTTCGCTGATGTCACCGCAAAGCTCCCAAAGCTCCATGGCAGCAGTCTGGGCCTTTCCTTTGCCGACTACAACAACGACGGGCGAATGGACTTCTACGTTGCAAATGACGCGCGGCCAGGAGATCTTCTTCGCAACCAAGGAAACTGGTCGTTCGAGAATGTCGGCGCGGCGAGCGCCACCGGATACAATCGCGACGGATCCGAGCAAGCCGGCATGGGAACCGACTGGGGAGACTACGACCAAGATGGCCGCATGGACCTCGTCGTGACCACCTTCCAGAACGAGCCCCGAAGCCTCTACCACGGCGAACCCAGCGGACTGTTCTCGTATGCGAGCTACACTGCCGGAATCGGGACCCAGACCCTGAATCGCCTTGGATTTGGCGTCTGCTTTGCAGACTTCGACAACGACGGGCTGCCTGACTTGGCCTTTGCGAACGGACATGTACAAGATGCCATTGCCAAGCTCCGGCCTCCCGCTACGTTTGAGCAGCCCATGCAGGTGTTTCGCAACGTCGGCAAGGGTCGCTTCTCGGAGGTCACTTCGTCGTGTGGGCCGGACCTATCACGGAGAATCGTGGGGCGAGGGCTGGCCTACGGAGACTACGACAACGACGGGCGAATTGACCTCTTGGCGGTCGATTCGCAAGGGGCGCCTCTGCTGCTACACAACGAAACAGCGACTGACAACCACTGGCTCACCGTTCGGGTGCTCAGCAAGCATGGGGGACGGGACGCGATTGGGACACGCATCACGCTTGTGGAAGGCAAGAACAGGCGGATCTCGGAGGTGCAGACGTGCCGCAGCTATCTGTCTGCGGTAGACGCGCGAGTACACTTTGGGTTGGCGAAGGCGAGCGCTCCGCGCGAACTGGTGGTGCTCTGGCCCGAGGGTGAGACGACGGTCGTCAAAGAACCTGGCGTGAATCGCCACATTGTTGTTCGTCAGTGACGCTGAACGGGCCTCTGCGTGGCACAGGTGAGTTCGGTGGCACGGGCGTCCCGCCCGTGAAAGTACATGCGCGAGACGCGCATGCCACAAAGGGACCCGCGGAGCGCGGGCGTCCCGCCGGATAGGTCACAAGATTAACGGTACCCGCAGCTCCGACCCGAGAACGATGCGATCGGCCCGACTGGGCATTTCATAACAGGGAATCGAGGTTCGCCTTCGGTGATAGGGCAGATCAGAATTGGCAAGCTGTCGCTGGACCTCGAGCTTCGCGATGCGTTCATTCATGGGCGGCCCGCGCGCCTGTCCGAGAAGGAGTTCTCACTGTTGCTGCATCTCGCAGCTCGCCTTGGCGAGGTACTTGCGCCTGAATTGCTATTCGAGCAGGTCTGGGGATTCGATGCGGAGCTGGGGCCAAGAACCCTCGACGTCACTATTCGGCGGATACGCTGCAAGATTGAACTCGACCCGGACCAGCCGCGGTACTTGCAGACGGCAGAAGGCGGATATGTGGTGGTGGTTCCGGCGGACGACACGGGATAGTTGCGAAGCGCGGGCATTCGGTGATGGTGGTTGAAATGGGAAGTATGGGACGTATGGGGCGAATAGGACGAATGGGACCAATACTAGGTTGTATGGCAGTCCCGCCCGCCACGGACGCGAAGGATCATGCCGTTCGCGCGGGGTGGTAGTGCGCCGTTCTGTAGGGGCTAAGCATCCACCTGAAGGGCTGCCGCAAGATCGGGCAGGTATCGCGTGGATGCTTCGCCCGGTCTTGCGTGTGCGGGTTCTGGACGGCGATGCGGTACGGTCTTAGGCGGGCGAAGCATCCGCGTGTGACTGTTCGGGTTTGATGGGAACCTTCCCGGCGGATGCTTAGCCCCTACGATGTTCGACATGTGGCCCGTGACAATGTCCTACACTAGTCGAATCGGTGGCACGGGCGTCTCGCCCGTGAAAGTCTATGCGCGAGACGCGCATGCCACCAATCCGCCTACAAATACCCGCCCTCATCCCCCAGGTTCGCCGAGGCGTTCGTGCCCAGGCAGTCGTCCTGGCGCAGATCCGCCTCCACGTTGTGCCCGAGAGTATTGCCCGTCACGGTGATTTCCGAGGCGCCCACGAGTTCCACTCCCACTCGATTGTCCTGAATGTCGTTCTCGCGGATGCGAATGTTCCTCGGGCGAAGCTCGGGCCGGCCGCACGTGTCAGCGGGCATGGACCGGATCCCATGGTCCTGGTCTGCGGCGATTCGCAGCCCGCGACCGTTGCTCTTGAACGTGTTCTGCTCGATCTGCCAGTCGTAGCAGGTCTCGCTCTCGGGGTAGGCCATTGCGAATTTCGGCACATACTTGCTCCAGAGCAGAATGCCGTGGCCGTTGCCCTGGAAGGTGTTGCCGCGAACGACGAATCCGTGCCCATTCTCGACCGCGATGCCCGCTTGCCTGTTCATGATCATTCGGTTGCCAAGTATTTCGGTGTCCCACGAAAATCCGAGCCAGAAGCCGTAGTTGCAGCGGTCCGCATAGTTGTGGAGAAATCGATTTCCCCGGCAAAACGTCGCCTCGAAGGCGATGTTTGGGCTGAGCGAGCCGTCGTTCTCCTCGAACAGGTTGTCGTTGCAGCCGCACTTCGTGCCGTCCGGCGCAAGCCCTGCCAGGAAAAACCCGTCGCCGCCCATCCGAGCGGTGTTGCGCCGGAAGGTGTTGCAGCACGATCCCATTACCGCCAGGAAGCCGGTCGCGTCCGCGCCCATATGCCCGTGGTGCCGGCCTCCTTCGCGCGGCTCGAACCGGCAGCAGTAGTCCGCGGAGTTCGCTTCAAAGAGACTTTCACAAGTGCCGAAGAGGTGGATTCCGTAGCCGGAGTTGTAGCTGCACTGGTTCTGCGTCACGGTTAGCTTGGTGCAGTGGTACGTAAGCAGACCGTTCTGCTGGTGCTGCAAGTCGTTGTTCTCCACGCGCGAATTGGTGCAGCGCACCAAGCAGACGCCTCCTCCGTATGCCTCGACCGGCCCGAGCCAGATATCCAGGAAGATCGTGTTTGGCGGCACTTCCGCTGTGGAGGTAACTCGATTTCCTGTGAGCGTGATGTTCTCGCAGTCCTCGGCATGAATGCCGTGATGGTAGTCGCGAATCTGCAGCTTGCGGAGGACGACGTTTCGGCGGCCGTTCAGCGAGACTCCCCTTCCTTTGCGGCCATCTCCCACCAGCACGACTCCGCCGCCATCAATTGTGATGCCGTCGGCGCCCACAGTGATGCCGTCGGGAAGAGAGTAGACACCTGGAACAAAGGTTGTGTTTTGCGTGATGACCATTCCATTTGTGGGCTGAACCACGTTCATTTCTTCGACGCCTGCCTCTCGGGAATTTGCTCTGCTCTCACTATCCTCGGCGACCATCCCTGGTATATCGTGGAGAGTGCTGTCACGATAAGGCGGGCCCCGGACTCCTCCGCTCTGGCTCGCTGAGCCTGCATCTGGGTCGGCATGGTGCCCCATCCTTGAAGCACCGGGACGAGCCGGTGCATCTCAATGCCATCGCCTCCTCGCTTGGGCGGCATTGTGAGCATGGACGTCAGAACGTCGCGCACCCACTGGCCATCCGGCTTACCGGCTTCTTCCAGCTGTGCAAGCTCCCTGTGCGTGGTTAGCACGCCAATTCTCTGAACCGTCCGAGCAAGCGGCTTGAGCTGGGCGGTGAAATCGATCCAGCATGCGCCGTTGAAGCAGGGTACCCCGTCGCAGTGGCCACCCTTCGCGGATTCGTGCTCCTGACACTCGGTGGTCCAGACTGGGACGATCTCCGCAATCTTCGTTCGACGTTTGGCCTCCGCCACAAACCGGGCTGCGGCATCCGGTCCAAGGCGCGTGGCGGTCTTGATGGGGCCGTAGTCTGGAGTCCACCGGCACAGCGTGTTGCCGCACCCGCAGGCGGACGGCGCCGCTTGGAGGTCATTGAGCATGAGCAGGCTTGCTTTCGGAAGGCCCCCCAGCAGGTTGTCCAGGCGAACCAAGTGCGCGTCGAAGCTCTCCTTGTAGAGAATTGGCACCCACGGGTAGTTCTTCACCACCTCGCCCGCGCCGGGTTCGGGGAATCCCGGGAAGTGCCGTCTCCATTCAGGGTGCCCCTGCAGGCTCGCCATCCACTGCGGGTGGGCATCGGCCAGGGCCGGACAGCGAGCAATCTCAACCCAGTAGCCGAGTTTGAGCTTGGCTGCGGTGACCCGCTTTGCCGCCGCCGATGCCAGCGGCCGAGTCGCCTCGCTTAGGTCCAAGAGGACCGCACTGTATCCAGACTTCTTTAGCGTCGAGAGCCTGGCCTCGGTCGCCTGAACAGGCGACAGCATGGCCGCGTGGGTTGCCGGGGACTTCTTGGTGTCAACCACTCCGGATGTGCCCAGGATGCTTATCAGTATCAGTTTTATCATTGCCATCTCCCGTGCCTTAGGGCGCACATAGGCCAAGCTCAGACAGCGCGCTCACGAGGGCATCTGCTTCTGCCGTTGGCGTGAAGTGCGGAGCGAGCGCCATGCACCTTCGGTTCAACTCCTCATAGAATTCCGACTGGTTCTCGGCCCTGTTCAGCACTCGCGCCAGGTCCGCCGCGTTTCCCGGCTCAAAGTAACCGGGATATTCCTCGCCCAGAAGGCCCACCGACCCAGGAATCCGAGAGCTCACAACCGGCGTGCCGCAGATGATAGCCTCGGAAATCGCGTTTGCCCCACCCTCCAGCCGCGAGGTGAGCGCCAGCAAGTGCGCGGAGGCGATTTCCCGCATCGTCTCAGACTTCGACCTCTCGCCGAGCCACATGTACCTCGGGTTCTGCAATGCTGCATCGAGTGCCTGCTGTGCCATTCCCTCCTCGATTGCTCCGCCCAGGTGCCGCACTCGAATTCGCGACTCTGGAGGAAGGAGCCTGCTTGCTTGCTCAGTGAGGAATGGTTCCTTCACCGACCGCAGGTGGCCCACCACGCAGACCGTAAACTCCGTCTTGCGCCGGGACCGAGCCCCTGCAGGCGCTACGGCGCTCTGTAGTACCACCCGCACTTTGCCCCTCTGCACCTCTGGGAGCTCCGATGCAGCAAGTGGCTGCAGCGTTATGATCTTGTCGGCCAGTGCAACGCTCTCCTGCGCTTCAGCGCTCACCTGGAGGTCTTGATAGACGTCGGTCCCGGTGAGGCACAGCACAACCGGACGACCTGGGTTGGCTGTTCGGAAGGCAATGATGGAGGCGTGGCTCTTTCGTGCATGAAGTGCGATGAGGGCGTCGCACTGTTCACCGCAGTACCCGGTTAGCACAACCACGCGGAATCCCGCGCCTCTCAGAAGACCGGCCCAGCGATGGGCGGTAACGCGGTTGCCATGGCGGGTACCCCGCGGCGCAGGCGTTATGATTCAGAGGCGCGGAGCTAGAGCGCGCACGTTCGAAACCCAGCCCATACATCTCCTCGGTCGGGCTTATAGAAGTTTCGCCAGGTGTTTCGCAGAAGCCTTCCGCGCGTCGCCCAGCAGCCTCCCCGAAGCACCTTGTGGTCTCCAAACCAGGGCTCGGAATACTCCTTGTACGGGTCGACCACATAGCCCGGATAGGGCTTGAACCACGTGGAAGTCCATTCCCACACATTGCCCATCATCTGCCGGCAGCCCACGGCGCTATCTCCCGCTGGGTATGCGCCAACATCCACCGTGCCGCCGCCCTCCCAATTTAGGTTTGCATGCTGAGGCGTCGGTGGCTCTTCTCCCCACGGGTAGGTTCGCTTTGCGCCGGTGGCAGGGTCGAGCGACGCGGCCATCTCCCACTCTGCCTCGGTGGGCAGCCTTCTTCCCGCCCAACGGCAGAAGGCATCCGCCTCATACCAGTTGACGTGAACCACCGGGCGATTCGGCTCAAGCGGGACCCACTTATCGTAGGCACGCCGCTCCCA
>VFKD01000391.1 GCA_009885735.1 bacterium | reverse complement strand
CGTGCGTTTCCGGGTAGGGGCTGGCCCCTGTGCCCGCCCGGAAGCCGTGCCCACCCGGAAACCGTGCCCGCATTGAAACTGGGCAACCACGGGGGGTTGCCCCTACGGTCAACCAGTAGGGCGGCATGTTACGTGAAATTGCCGCGTACAGACGACAGTACCGTCAGTGCGACGAGCAGATAAAGGGCCTGCCCGACGACAAATCCCGCCTGCCTCCGCGCCTCGTCGATCTCATCCTCCAGCACTGTCGCCGCCCTAAGAACGAGGCGATCGATCTCACCCGTGACGAGGCCGGTTCGCAGCGACTCCAACAGAATATGGGGAAGCAGCATCTGGGCCGCCAGCTGGTCCACCAGGTTTTCGCCACTCTCCATTCTCGGCATGGCGCGGGCAACGGCTCGAACAATGTCGCGACTTCCGCAGGCCTCGGCGGCTAGCCTGAGCGCCGTGCGCAGCTCGATCCCAGCGGAGTAGAGCTCTCCCAGTATCCGAGCAAACCGTGCGGCCTCGGCTTTCTTGGCGATCGTTCCTATTCCGGGAAGGCTCCGCCGAACATCCGTGTATGCATCTGCTAGTGTTGGGTACTTCCAGAGGAGGCCACGCACGATGCAGAAGAGGACCGCGACTATGAGGCATATCTCTAAGAGTTCTGTGACCGAGTAGACGATGATGGCGAGCGGATTGCCGCCCCCAACGAGCGATTGGAGGAGCGGAAGGCCGAAGTAGACCACTCCTGCCAGAATCTTGGCATGCAGAGCGTGCAGCTTAAGAAATCTGCGAAGGCGAAGCTCGGAATCGCAGATGGCTTCGAGCCGCTCGAACGCTCTATCAAATCTGCCGGTTTGCTCCGTGGCGCTGAGGAGGGCGATGTGAGTCGCCGGCAGCAGGTCTGGACGGGTGCGGGGCCAAGCGGCAAGAGGCTGCCCGATCTCCATCTCGCGCTGCCAGGCGAGCAGGTCCTTCGAGATTGCGAGTGAGCCGCAGTTGGTCAGCGCGGACCGAAACGCCTCCGATACCGGCATTCCCGCACGGAGGAGGATGGCAATGCGTGAGTAGAAGAGGCCAAGCTCGGCAAGGCGGCGGTCCACCGCGAACGGATAGATCGCATCCTGATAGAGCCTTCTCCCTACGGCGGCGAGCGTCGGTGGAGGCCAACTCCTGGCTGTCGAACGGCTCGGGCTACTCGCCTGCTGCGCCATAGGTTCCTGCGATTCCACCCCAGAAGCTGATGATGGCGAAGCCCACGAGGATGGCGACAAGCAGATAGACGCCCGTGGCGAAGAGATGTGAGTACTGGCGAGCCTTCGCCTCCGCGTCGCCCTCCAGGTACTCAGCGGTCTTGTTCATCATCGCATCCACATTGCCGGTCTGCTCGCCCGTGTGCAGCATGTCCAGCACGATGGGCGGAAACATCCCCGTGGAGCGAAAGCCCTCCGAGATGGACCCTCCCTTCTCGGTGACGAGCATCCCGCGCTCCACCGCTCGGGCGACCAGCTTGCTCCCACTCGCGTTTCCGGCTACGCGTACGGCCTGGTTGAGCGGCAGCCCGCCGGCATACATTGCAGCGAACGCCCTTCCGAACTTAGCCAAGGCAAACTGCTTAATAACCTTGCCCAGGCCGGGAATCGCCATCTTGAACCTCTCATAGCCCTCGCGTCCCGCGGCAGACTGAAACAGGAAGATGCGGCAGAACGCAACAATGCCGAACAGGATGAGTGCGATGGCGCCGAGGAAGAAGACGGTGTCGAACAGGTAGTCGAGCCCCGTGTAGCTCGACTTGCCCATTCCTCCCAGGACGAGCTTCGAGACTGCGGGAGTGAAATCGGTAAAGAACGATTTGCCCAGGATCATGAGTGCGGAGAAGACTACGATCTTTGGATAGATGGTGAGCCCACTGATTAGCCGGCGCAGCGCAAGCTCCTGCTCAATATAGTCCGCAATGCGCTGCAGCATCTTGTCGAGCATGCCGCCATGCTCTGCGGCGCGTATCATCTCGATCTGCAGGTCGCTGAACACCCACGGGTAGCCTGCAAATACGTCCGAGAGCTTGCCGCCCACCTGCACCTGCTGTTGGCACGCGCGGATGATCTCCTGCATCTTTGGGTTCTTGGTCTGGTGCTCCAGGGTTGCCAGCGACTGAAAGAGCGGAATGCCGGCGTCGATCATCGTGGCAAACTGGCGGTAGAAGATGGCGAGGTCCTTCAAGGGGACGCCCGAAACCACCGGGTAGAGGAAGTTCTCGGCGAACCTGCGGCGAATGCTGACCTTTCGAATAACCGCCACGACCGCGCGAACCTTTTCGACCTCGTAGCCCATCGCCTTTATCTTGCCGAGGGCGATGGCGGAGTTGTCGGCCACCACGCTGCCCTCCACGGGCCGTCCGGTGCGGTCTCGCGCGACGTAGGTAAACTCGGGCATTATTCTGTGAACCCTTCGGCAAAGCTGAAGATTGCTCCAAAATACGATTTCGCCATGATGATGGCAACGGCCCCACCCATGGCTATGAACAGGGAGATGGAGAGCCTGTACATCCAGAACTTGGCGTTCTTGAAAACTCGGTCTACGTTGTCTTGATAGTAGGTTGCCACGCGGTCCAGCATCTCCACCATCTGTCCGCTCACCATTCCTGTGGCCAGGAGCTGCTCGGTTTCGTTGGCAAACAGGCCGGTGGCCGCGAACGCATCGTGGAGCGGCACGTTCTGCCGGATCTGCGTGTTCGCCTCCTGCAGCTTCTCGCGTATCACCCAGTTCGGCGCCACGCGCATGGCGCCTTCCCAGGCGCCGATGGGACCGATTCCTGCGTTGAAGAGCCGGCGCAGCATGCGTACAAAGGCGGCAAGTGCTCTTTGGCGCGAGAGGTCTCCGAAGATGGGAATCCTCAGCAGCATTGCGTCGCGCCGCGGCGTCTGCTCCGGGCGCTTGAGCCACAGCAGCCAATACCTTACCGCGAAGATGACCGCAAGAGCGATTGGAACATTGCGTAGCAAAACGAGTGCGACGTAGCCCTTGAAGTCTCCGTTCGGAAACAGGGTGGGAAACAACGGCTGCGCAAGAGCAATGGCGAAGAGCTGCTGGATGAGCAGCGTCTTTGGCAGCCACATGCCCTTGTAGAATGCAAGCTCCTGTTCATATTCGAGGGCGATCTCGTCGAGTACTATCTCCACGAATCCGCCGAGCTCTCCGCCCTCCACTCCGCCTACGACATGTTCCGGGAAAAGGGCAGGGTAGTTCGCCATGATGCGTGAAATCTGCTTGCCCGAGCGAGCCGCATCCGCCATCTCCCTCGCGACCCGTGCTAGGTCCGGATTGAGGGTTTTGGGCGCGAGAGTGTCGAGCGCCTGGTACTGGCTGATGCCGGCGCGAACCATGGAGGCGAGCTGGCGGAAGAAGAGTGCGAGCTCTTTGGCAGAGGCTTTTTCTTTGGTTGAGCCGGTGACAACGAGCGTGGTCGTGTTGCGCGCTGCTTTGCTAGAGGGAGACGACCCAGATGCCGATCCAACTACTTGTGGACGATAGCCCATTTGCGTGAGGCGCGCGGAGACCGCTGCTTCGCTGGGTGCGTCCATCGCACCCATCACGATCTTGCCAGTTTGGTCTATCGCTTCGTATCGGAATACGGACATCGGGTTTTCCCCAAATGGGACATATAGGACCAATGGGACGTATAGGGCCGTGGACGCTAATCCTGACCACCACGCGAAGGCCGGTCACTCTGCGTAGGGCTGCGGGGCTTGCCCCGCCCTCAAGTTCGGTCACACCACCGTGTGTTTGCTCCTGCCCAGACTACGCATCTCCGGCGGACGACACCGCGCTACCGAGACTGTTGCTCCATAATACGTACCGCATCGTCAATCCGCGTCAGGGATTGTAACCTTATTGAGGGCGACAGAGCAATCTCCTTGACCCACCTGCCATCAGGAAGCCGCACTTCCGGGGCGATCTCCAACAGCGGAACCACGACGAAGGCCCGTTCACAGAGCCTCGGATGCGGTATGGTGAGAAAAGAAGATTGAATCGTCTGGTTACCATACAGTAGGATATCGATATCAATGTTGCGCGGCAGCCAGCGAGAATCTCTAGGGTGGCCCATCTCATTCTCTATTTCCTGAGTTGTGTGCAGCACCGCATCGGGATCCAGCAGCGTGTACGCGGAGACGACGCAATTGAGATAGTTCGGCACGGGACCCGAGGCCGGCAGCTCTCCGACATGGCGCGACTCATAGACTGGCGAGACGGCAATGGGCTCGATTCCGATCCGCACCAGCGCGCTCACGGCCGCCCGCAAGTTTAAGATGCGGTCGCCTTGGTTCGATCCGAGGCTAAAATAGAGGAGTGGCATAGGGACCCCGAACTAAAGATGCGGGAAACCGTGCTAATGATTGCGTATTATACTTCGGCAGGCTGGTGGGTGTCCAACAGGCTGCGCAAACAACTCTCTCCCGAAGGAGAACCGGATGGGCAGAAACCTATGGCGGTGGAGCGCGCTGCTCCTTGGTGCTTTCATTCTGGGCGGTCTGCTCATGCCGAATCTCAAGGTGACGTGGCAACAGCCAACCGCCGTGGCGGTGGACACGCCCCCTCCGTTCTCCGCGGAGCCCCTGCCTGCCGAGGAGATCTACGCTCGCGCCGCGCAGATAGCGGGTCCGTCGGTGGTCAACATCGACACCGAGCGCAGCGTCCGGGTGCGCGGTTTCTTCTTCGAGGACGAGTTTAGCCCGCGTCGCACCCAGCGTGTGGCGGGATCAGGATCTGGGGTTATTGTGAGCGCGGACGGAGACATCCTCACGAACGAGCACGTGGTTGCCGGGGCAGACACTATCCGAGTGACGCTGGCGGATGGCCGCCGATTCGAGGGGCGCGTGCTGGGGGCAGACACCAGCACGGACGTGGCTCTGGTGAAGATAACTGGCGAGAAGCTGCCGGTCGCGAAGCTCGGTTCCGCCAAGACGCTTGTCCCAGGCCAGCTTGCGGTGGCTATCGGCAACCCCATAGGCCTGAGGTTCACGGTGACGCACGGCATCATCAGCGCCCTGGGCAGGCCGCTCAGCCTGGGAGAACGAGTCTACGAGAACCTGGTACAGACCGACTGCGCCATTAGCCCCGGTAACTCCGGCGGCGCGTTGGCAGACCGCCAGGGCAGGGTGGTGGGCATCAACACTCTCGTTTCAGAGGCGGCAAACGGCGTGGGGTTTGCCATTCCCATTGAGACTGCCATGCGGATTCTGGGCGAATTGCGAAAGTACGGCAAGGTGAAGCGGCCCTGGACCGGGCTCTACGTAGGTCCCGTGTCGCGCAACATTCAGGCCTATTTTGGGCTGCCGAACGATGACGGCGCGGTGGTTGAGGGCGTTGTTCGCGGCAGTCCGGCGGATGAGGCCGGCATGCGGCGCTACGACATCGTGATGGAGATCGGCG
>VFKD01000053.1 GCA_009885735.1 bacterium | reverse complement strand
TGTTCTTGAAGTCCACGATGCGGCCCTGGCTGTCGGTCAGTCGCCCGTCTTCGGCCACCTGCAGCAGGATGTTGAACACTTCCGGGTGAGCCTTCTCTATCTCGTCCAGCAGCACCACCGAGTAGGGGTTGCGCCGCACCGCTTCGGTAAGCTGGCCGCCGTCTTCGTAGCCCACATAGCCGGGAGGCGCGCCCACCAGCCGCGAAACCGCAAAGCGCTCCATATACTCCGACATATCGATGCGAATCAGGTTGTTCTCGTTGTCGAACAGGAAATTGGCAAGCGCCCGTGCAAGCTCGGTCTTGCCCACTCCGGTCGGCCCAAGGAAGATGAACGTGCCCATGGGCCGCTTCGGGTCCTTCATGCCGCTTCTGGCGCGTCGCACGGCCTTGCTCACCGCCACGATAGCCTCGTGCTGCCCGATAATGCGGTGGTGAATGTCGTCCTCCATCCGCAGGAGCTTGGCGGCCTCGGCCTCCACCAGGCGGCTCACCGGGATGCCGGTCCAGCTCTGAACGATATTCGCCACCTCTTCTTCGGTAACGATCCGCTTCATATCCTCGCGCTTGCTCTTCCAGTCCAACTCCAGGTCGTCGATGTCCGCCTTCAGCTTGCGCTGCAAATCCTCGAGCTCATAGGCGCGCTCATACTGGTTGTTGCCCGCGATGGAGGCCAGCTCGCGCTGAACTCCCGTAAGCTCGGTCTTTGCCTTCCGCAACGGCGCAGGGGGCAGGGCATACATTAGCCGCACGCGGCTCGCGGCCTCGTCGATGAGGTCGATCGCCTTGTCCGGCAGGAAGCGGTCGGTAATGTAGCGGCTGCCGAGTCGGCTCGCAGCCACGAGAGCATCGTCCGTTATTTTGACGTGGTGATGGTCCTCATAGCGGTCGCGCAGCCCCTTGAGTATCTCGATGCACTCTTCTTCGGTCGGCTCCGACACTTTCACCGGCTGGAACCTGCGCTGAAGCGCCGCGTCCCGCTCAATGTACTTGCGAAATTCGTCCATGGTGGTGGCGCCCACGCACTGCAGTTCGCCGCGGCTCAGCGCGGGCTTCATGATATTCGAAGCGTCTATTGCGCCCTCGGCCGCGCCGGCGCCGACCAGGGTGTGCAGCTCGTCGATGAAGAGAACCACTTCGCCCGCCGCCTTGCGGACCTCCTCCATCACGCGCTTCATGCGCTCTTCGAATTCGCCGCGATACTTTGTGCCCGCCACAAGTCCTGCAAGGTCCAAGGCCACAATGCGCCGATCCTTCAATGACTCGGGAATGTCGCCCGAGATGATCCGCTGCGCCAGCCCCTCGGCAATAGCCGTCTTGCCCACTCCGGGCTCGCCTAGCAGGCAGGGGTTGTTCTTCGTTCTGCGTGAAAGTATCTGGATTACGCGCTCAATCTCGGTGTGTCGGCCCACAACGGGGTCGAGCTTGTCGTTTCGCGCAAGCTCCGTCAGGTCCCGCCCAAATTCGTCCAGGGTGGGGGTTCGCGACCGGTGATGCTTGGCGCCGCCGCCGCCCGCCGCCGGGGTCGAAGTGCTGTCGTTGTCCTGCAGGGCCATCACCTCGCGGCGGGTTCGCTCGAGGTCCACTCCGAGCTTTGCAAGCACTCGCCCCGCCAATCCTTCGCCTTCGCGTATCAGTCCGAGCAGGAGATGTTCTGTGCCGATATAGTTGTTATTTAGCTGCCGAGCCTCGTCGTAGGCAAGGTCGATCACGCGCTTTGCACGCGGAGTTAGCTGCATGTCTTGGCCCAGGCGTCCATCGCCTCGGGTCACCTGGCGCTCGATCTCAGATCGGATCCTACCCAGGCTCACGCCCAGCCGATCCAGTATCCGCGCGGCAACGCTGTCATTCTCCCTAACTAACCCTAGTAGCAAATGCTCTGTCGAAACATAGTTTTCTCCAAGCCTTCCAGCCTCTTCTTGCGCGAAGAAAACCACCCGACGTGCCCGCTCCGTAAACCGTTGCCACATGCTGAAACTTCCTCCTCCGCAAGCGGCATTTTGCATCGCCACGCGCGGAACCAGCGCTCTATTAGACCTTCAGGCACCCGCAAGAGGTGCAACAACCACCACAGATACTACCCAACTATCAGTCTGTTCGTACTCGTATGCCTCAAAGTTCCGCCCAGCCCAACGCGGATCGTATGCTGGTGCGCAGATTTGCCGGCCTGGTGACCGCCAAGTATCGCTCCAAGACCTGGCCGGTGATGCCCGCCGACGCCCCAACAGTTCCAGTCATGGTCAGCCACTCGGAGCAGCATTCTAGGCCGCACTTATAGTGGCCCATGCTCACCGCGAGGCGAAGCGTCGACACAAGCCCAGGCAGGTCCGAGTCCTGCACGCCGCCGCCAAAAAGCGCATTAAGTAAGTTTCGGCACTTGTGCTGCAGTTCCGCCACCCCAGATTGAGTTCCAAATGCATTACTGCGAGCTTCGCGTTCAGATGATATAAGAAACGCCGCGGCTCCGCCCAGCTTTCGAACGGTTGATTCCAGAAGGTCCGATTGCGTTGCCGAGTTGGACAGCTGAATCAAGTCGCCGCCATCCAGCGGACCCTCCCCGTTTGCTCCACGAACCGAGCAGCCCACGAATCGAGCAGCTTCAATCGCATCATCCAAGCTCTGGGCCGCCGCAAGGCCGGGCAGATGCAGCATCACGCTCAATCGAATTCCGGTTCCGGCATTCGCCGGCGAGGCGGTCAAGTAGCCTACGTCGTCTCGCCACGCCATTTCTATCCGCTCGGCAAGAGCGCTCTCTATCTCCCCAAGGAATGCGCGCGCCTCGCTCACTTGCAGCCCAGGAAGCACTACCTGCGCCCGGACATGGTCCTCCTCATTCACCATCAGCGCGGCGCCATTGTCGCTCCCTGCGAAGAACCAGGCGCCGGGCGGACCAGCTATCCACTCCTTGGACACGTAACGCCAAGCCACAAGGCTGAGCGCGGTCTCTGGGTCCACATCTGTCATCCAGGCGTGTCGCCCTCGTCCAAAGAGGTCGGTTCTGCTCTCCACGACTCGACGCACATCCCGAGCAACTTCTTCTCGCTCAGGTTGGCTCGCTCTCCATGGAAATGGAAAGCCTGCCACATTACGGGCAATTCGGGCCCTGGTAGCTACCACTACGTCCTGGTCTAGGCCCGCAGCCACCAGCCACAGCGGCTTTTCGAAAACCGCCTCTCTCCCGCTTAGCATCAGGAGGAAGCACGGCCACTGGCGAGTTCTCGAAGCAGGGGACGAACCACGGGCTCGTACACCTCGTAACAAGTCGGGCATCCCAGCAAACCACCCTGCTCAAACTCCTGAGAGGTCATTCCACACGTATCGCACGGACCGAGGAGCCGAAGGGTTGCAGAGTAGTGCGCTATGTAACATGGCTTGCAGACAACCGATATCTCGCCGGCGTCGGCAGAGAGGTCGATTAGTCTAGAATCGGCGCCACAGAGACTGCACAAGCCGGGCATTGCTAGACTCGGACGCCCTCAACGGTTGTTCTCCGTCGAAATGCCTCTATCAATCGCACCGTGGTGGATCCAGGCGCTCCGCCTCCGATGGACCTGCCATCCAAGCGCACCATCGGGATTACTTCTGCTGCCGTGCCGGTTAGGAAGGCCTCATCCGCATTGTAGCAGTCGTATAGGGTTACGGTAGATTCTCGGAAGGGAATGCCGATCTCTTCTGCACATTCAATCACCGTGGCGCGAGTGATGCCGGGGAGCGCGCCTTGGCTCGTGGGCGGGGTTACCAGAACGCCGCCCAGCACCACGAAGAGGTTGTCGCCCGTTGCTTCGGCAACGTTGCCCTCCATGTTCAGCATGAGGGCTTCGCCGGCGCCCACGCGATTGGCCTCCATTTTCGCCATGATGTTGTTGACATAGCGCCCGAGCGACTTTATCTGCGGGTCGATGCAGCAGGCGGGCGGAACTCGCGTTGAGGCCGTTATCACAGTCAGCCCCGTCTCATACATCTCCTTGGGATAGAGACTCAGCTGCTCCGTGGAGATAACGATCGTGGCCTTGCTGGTAAGGTGAGAAGGGTCGAGCCCAAGTCCGTCTCCGCGCGACACCGTCACACGGATGTAGCCGGTGGTGTGGTGATTCGCCCTGGCCGTCTCGGCGATAGCCGATATGATCTCAGCCTCTGTGAGCCCCAGGGCAATGTCCAGCGCCCGGGCAGACCTGAGAAGGCGAACGACATGCTCGCGCAGCCGAAAGATGTTGCCGCCGTAGACACGAATGCCCTCGAACGCGCCGTCACCATACAAGAAGCCGTGATCATAGATGCTGACGTTGGCTTCATCACGGGCTGTTAACCGGCCGTTAAGGTAGACAAGCTGTCCCACGAGGTACACCTCCACAAGGTACCGGCAATTATACCTCAGCCGAGTTTGCGCGGCCGTCAAGCGTGGCGCCTTGCTGCGAGTGCTGGCCAGCGACAACAGCCGAGCCGCTTGGCTGCAAACGCGCTGTTCCCTCCTCCTGGAGGCTCATCATAGAGCCTTGTCCGCGCTGGAGGCAGACGGCTTGCGCTTTGAAGGAAATGCCTAAATGATGGTAGGGAAGTGGTGAGTTTCCTGAACAGTCGCTCTATCCCATGCGAGAAATCCGCAGATTGACGAAACTTTCTTGATCGATGGAGCGTCTTTCCTCATTATGAACGATTTCCCAAGCGAGAAACCAAGCGAGTTCCAGAAACTTCGAGAGGACCAGGTGTTGGAGATTCTCCTTCGGTCACCGACGTTCATCCCCGCCAAAGTATCGATGGTTGCCGAACAAGCTGCGGGCACGGATGTTCATTGTGATGGCCTCGTAGACGTATCCTGGCGCGGGAGGACGGAGCGCTTTGCCGTAGAGGTGAAGTCCAAGTCCTACCCCGCTACGATCGAGAATGCAATGCTGCAGGCTGAGCGCAGTGCCGAGCAGTTGGGGGTTCGTCCAATAGTAGTTGTTCCATACCTTGGGGAAGAGATGCTCCAACGACTGGCCGCGAGAGAGGTGAGCGGCATTGATCTCTGCGGCAACTGCGTCATCCTTGCCACCGGCTTCGGCATTTGGCGAAGCGGAGCGCCTAACCGGTACCGGGAAACCCGGGCCATTCAGAATCCGTTTTCGGGAGACAGCTCGGTCTTTGCCCGGTCTTTCCTTCTCCAACCACGGTTTGGAACGCTAAAGGAGCTCCGTGAGTTCACTCAGGGCAAAAGCGATCGTCGGCCCTTGGAAACGGGTTCGACACTGCTCATGGGAACCGCATCCAAGATCGTCTCCGCGTTGGAAGACGAACTGATCGTTGCTCGAACACCTGATGGGATCACACTCGTGGAATCTCGGCGGCTGCTCTTGAACCTTCGGGAGAGGTACAAACGCCTCCCGACAGAATCGCTAGTGGGAAAGACACCGTTCAGTGCGGCGGAACTATGGACAAGGCTGAATTCCGCCCGGTTGGATGGCCGCATGAGAGCCGTGGCGACCGGTATCGCCTCGGCCGGGTTCTACGGCGTGCTTTCCGGTGTCGAGCGCACTTCGCTGGTCGTCGATGACATCACACTTGCATCCGAGCTGCTGGAAATCCGAACGGGACGAGCCTTCGCCAACATCGAGCTCATCGAAGATCGCAAGGACCTGCCCTATTTCGATGCACGTTTTGAGGCGGAAAGGAACTGGGCGTCGCCAATTCAGACGTGGCTGGAGCTAGCGCAGGGAGGGCCGCGGGAACAGGAGGCAGGCGAAGGGTTGGAACGGCAGATTCTGTCACGACTGGCCAGCGAATAACCATGAACGACCCTGTGATTCGCCACTTGCTCGACATTCTTAAGATAGCATCTCCCGATTGCTTCATTCTTGGCGGTGGACTCGGGCTCAATATCAAGAGGTCTCACCTGGTGTATCATGAGGTCCCAACTCTGGTCGCCGAACTGCCGGAAGCGCGCGCGACCACCGACATCGACCTGTTTCTCAAGCTGGACGTGTTCTTGAAGTCAGAGCAAGGGCAGGCATTGCGAGTGGTGCTGGATGAGCTGCAATATACCGTCCACACCGCCAAGTGGAGGTTCGGGAAGCCGTTCGACCCATTACTTCCAGGTGCGGAAGTCTTCGTCGATCTTCTCGCTCGGTTACCCAATGAAGGCGAAAGCGTGCGGGTTAGGAATCGACGTGTTGGGTCACGATCGCATTCCGGGCTTCATGGACGCGAGACGCCCGAAGCGTTCGCTGTCGAAGCCGCGCCACTTCAGGTTGATATCCGAAATGCCGACGGTATTGCCGCCAGGGTGTTGGTTCCGCACCCGTACGCATGGATCAATATGAAAGTCAGAGCAGCACATGACTGGCATCGCTACCGGAATCACCCTTGGCCGCTTGGCCAGAACCAGAAGCCGCCTTCCGGAAAACATGTGTTCGACGCTGCGCTGATCATCGCGATGCTGACCGAAGAGGAACTGGCGGAGGCGAGGGACCTGGCCGCCACGTGGCGTACCCATCCAATCGCCTCGGACATCCGCGAAGAGGCCGCTGTGCTGTTCGGCGAGCCCACGGCGCGAGGATGGCTGGAAGCCCGCCGCCAGAACATGGTCGACGATCACGACCTGATCTGGTCCGCGATGAGAGAGGTGCTTGGAATTGGTCGCTAGATGCCAGGAGTGGCCGCCTGTGACCCGAGCGAGGCCCCACGCATCTACCCATTCGGATCAGCCGAAAACGCCGGCGCTGCTCACGTACGCCTTCATCAGGCAACAAGGCGTGCAGGCATCGGGCTCCGTCAAGGAAGCAATTCTGGATTGACAGATGCCCAATTGATGCTGCAATACCGCCAAGCATATTCGGACGTTCAATTGAGGGGTATTCGTGGTAATCTGCGGACGCCAGACGGCAGTCTTGTGATAGCTAGCGATGTAACTCCCGCAGACGCATTTGTGGCACTTGAGCGCTGGTTCGATGGTCGAAGAAGATAAAGGGTATCGGCATGATTGATGATAGAGAGATAGTAT
>VFKD01000079.1 GCA_009885735.1 bacterium | reverse complement strand
GTCGCTGGTTTCTGTGTGCTCACACACTACTATTCACCATCGACCTCCCTGAAGACTCCTGGTATGAGTAACTATTTTTGCTATCCCATATTGGACTCGTAATTCGAGATTCTCACGACACCTGAACTGTTACAGGGCTAGGACTTCGAGGAAGAAAGGCCCGAGTGTAAGCCATGACTCAACCTAAATGTCGGCCTCGTCGTCCTCGGGGTCATCATCGAAGAGCATAGATGTCACGTCGCTATGAACTCGCCGCACGAGGCTTGTCGCCGTCCTCCAGACCTTGGCAGGCACAACAGCGTGGTAGGCATGAATGTAGAAATTACGCAGGTCCACCATGACAGACCATGGAACCTCAGGATGGTCAGATCGGATCCGAGCCGATACACGCGACGCAGCTTCGCCGATGATCTCTATTTCGCGTACAACGGCTGCTTGTGCCATCTCATCAGCAATGAACTGTGCCCGAGTAATCCCGCCTATGTAGCGTTCTATTCGAGCGCAGGCCGCACGTATGTCCTCAACCAGGACATCGTCACGCCGCATGAATCTGCTTTGCGGTCGCGAGAATCTCTCGGCGTAAGTAACGGTTGCTGCTGCCCTCGATCGCGGGCCGATCAACAATGTCTACCGGTCGACCCATGATCTCCGCAAGCTCCCTCGTCATCTTGATGTGGTCGACGAGATCCCAGTCGGCCTCGATGTCGTAGTCCGCCATGAAGTCGGCATCACTCTCTTTCCGAAAGTCCGCACGGAGGATCGACCCAAACACACAAAGTTCTGAGATCTGCCACCGCTTACAGAAGCTGTGGATTGCATTGGAGTCAATCTCTAGGCTGCCAATTGTCATGTTATGCGCTCCTCTCCACTAGACCCATACGTCCCATTCGTCCCATGAGTCCCATGCCTTTAGACAAGCTAAACTTCCACAGCCAGCCCATCATACGCCACCTGAATGCCGTCGGGCGCGAAGAGCGCCTCAAGTTCCTCGTGCAGGAGGCCGCCGTTGTGCGAGAAGTGCGTCGCGATGGTCTTGCAATCCGGCTCTAGAATTCCGCGCCGCTCAAATTCGTCTCGCGCTTTCACCACCCATGAGCAGCCCAAGTGACCCTTGTTTTGATCACGCGGACCGTACGTGCAGTCGAGCACGAGCAGGTTCAGTCGATGCTCCTGCAGGCGGTCCCAGGTTGCCTCGGAGTACCAACCCGTGTCGTGACCCAAAAGCGCCGCGCTTCCATTCTGCCGCAGGAGGTAGTTGAGGCACTCCTCCCTCGGGTCGTGAGCCGCTTCCACCGCGACTGCCGTAAGCCCTTCACCAAGGTCTGCCACATCCCAGGGCGCCAGCAGTCGGTAATCGAGGCCCAAATCGTCCCACGCCTCGCCGTGCTCCCGGACAAACTTCTCCCTCACCTTCGAATTGCCCCAAACTGGAAGCACTCGGTCTAGTCGTGCGGAGAATCCCTTGCGACGGTAGCCGAGGTCTGCAGGAAACCAATGATCATCATGGCTATGTGTAACTATGAGGTGTTCGACGTCTTGATACTTCAGTCCATATGTTTGCTGGTGATGGTAGGAGTCTGGGCCGAAATCGACGCGAATGCGGTCGTCCACCATATACGCGGCTCGACTCCGAAGGTTCTTGCCGCCAAGCTGCAGCGCTCGATCGCAAGGCTCGCAGGTGCAGAAGAGGCCTGGCCAGCCCTCGGCAGCCGCCGTGCCGCAAAACAGAATGCGCATGGCTCCTCTACTCGTCCTCCTCAGAATGTCCATTTGCTGCAGCGGCGTCATCCGCGGCGCGGTCGACGGCAGCCTGACGCAGCACCCGCACCTTCTGGATTCGCTTGCCGTCGGTCGCTTCCACCGTGAATCTGAGATTCTCCCAATCGGCCACTTCGCCTACCACGGGCTGGTGGCCCATGATGCCGAACACAAAGCCGCCCACGGTTCCCGTATCTTCCTCTGGAATCTCGAGGCCCATTCGGTCGTTGAAGTCCTCCAGGCTCATCTTGCCGTCCACGATGCAGGTTCGCTCGTCCACCTGCTTCAGGACGGGCTCCTCGACGTCGTACTCGTCCTGAATCTCGCCCACTATCTCCTCGAGGAGGTCCTCGATCGTCACAATGCCGGTGACGGTGCCGTACTCGTCGCGAACTACGGCGAACTGGCTCTTCTTGCCTCGAAAATCCGCCAGCAGGTCATCCACGCGCTTGTTTGCCGGGATGAAATAGGGCGAACGCATCATCGAGCGTATCGTGGGCTCAGCGCTGTGCTTGCTTCCCGCGAGGGCTCGCAGCACATCCTTTGCATGCAGAATTCCCACGATGTTGTCCAGATTGTCGTCGTAGACAGGCAGTCTGGAGTGGCCCGATTCGGTGATGACCTGCACCGCCTCGTTTAGGCTAGCATCCGCCTCCACGGAACTGATGTCCAGCCTTGGGGACATAACGTTGTGTACCTTCGTTTCGCCAAAGTCGAAGATGGAGTGGATCATCTCGCGCTCTTCGCGCTCCAGTACTCCGTGTTCTTCACTCTGCTCCACGAGGATGCGAAGCTCATCCTGGCTCATCGCGGAGCTGTGGAACCCGGCGGTCACTCCGAACGGCTTGACAAGAATGCGAGACAGACTGGTGACCAGCCACACGATGGGCGTCGTGAGCGCCTGTAGGGCTCTAACCGGTCCGGCGGACCAGAGTGCGACCGATTCGGCGTGACGCACTGCAATGCTCTTTGGGGATATCTCTCCCACCACAAGGGTGACAAGGCTCATTGACAAGACTACCGCCACGAGAGCGATGGTTTGCGCATGCACCGCCAAGTAGGTTCCGGGAACGGCGTTTGAGATCAGCTTGGCGACTGGGAGCTTGAAGTTGTCAGCTGCCGTGGCGACCGTGAGAAACCCAATGAGCGTAACGCCCACCTGCAGCGTAGCCAGCATCTTGGTGGGCTCGCTGAGGATATGCGCCACCAACTTCGCGCGTGAGTTGCCCTCCTCCACAAGCTGGTCAATGCGCGTGCGCCGAACCGAGATGAGTGCAACTTCTGCCATGGAGAAGAGGCCGTTCACGAGGATGAGCGCCACGACGACGGCAACGTCACGCAGGAGGTTTGCAGTGCCTAGATTCGCCTCAGCGCTCTTTCCGCCCTGTCCAAATGCGCCGGACTGCAGGAGTGCGCCTACCGCCACAAAGGCGAGGAGCCAAATCGCCGTGCGCCGCGGCCTAGACGCGGCCGCCGGCAACCTGCTCGGAAGTTCCATCTTCCACTTCGCCCCGAGGGGCCGACGTTCGGCGCCCTCGTCGGAAGAGGGAGGTTCGTCTAGTT
>VFKD01000618.1 GCA_009885735.1 bacterium | reverse complement strand
GGCGGAAGTAAGCTGTTCCGAATGCAGGTGGTCTCCCTGGATTCGCCATGGGATTTACGTACACGTTCGACGCGAACGGAAACCGTTCCGGTCTGGTGGATGCAGGCGCAGGCGTTTTCACCTACCAGTTCGATGCCGTGGATCAGGTGACGACGATTGTGAATCGCTTCTCTGAGACGACTTCTCTGGTATATGATGCCCTCGGCCGCAGCACCAAGCGGATCCTGGGTAACGGGGTGATTGGAACCTACGTACATGATTCCGCGGGAAACCAAACCGGCTTGCAGATGTGCAGGGTGACGCGTGCACCGCGCACGTTCATTGCCCTTCAACGCAATCGCTCCGGCGTCCGCCGCGCCACTCTCAACTCATCTTCCCAGGCTGCAAGCTCTCCGGCACGCCTACCGGTTTCTGGGTTCCCACAGTCATTTCCGGTATTTATACCGGCGAAATCTTCCCAGTCTCGCGTTACAATGCAGGTGCAGCGGCACAAGGGGAGAGAGCGTATGAGCATCATGCCGGACGGGCACGGCGTGTCCGAAATTGCAGTGTGCGCTGTTTGTGGAGAGGCGTGCGAAACGAAGTCGATCAGCTTCTGCATGCCGAGTTCAACCAGCGGCTTGGCGCTTGTTCGCAACGTTCCGGCAGAGGTCTGTCCGGGATGCGGGGATACAAGGTTCTCATTGAAGACAAGCGTCCGCGTAATGGCTGCGGTTCGCCAGAAGGTCCGGCCCGACGAGGTAGTGGTAGTTCCAGTATTCGACCTGGACCGTACGCAATAATCAGTAGCCAGTGGGCAGTGGGCAGTGGGCAGTGGGGAGTGGGGAGTAGGTCCTTCGACTGCGGCTCGGAACGGCTGAGCCGCGCTCAGGATGAGCGGATTGGGGGCGCTGGGCGGCGGTTGACACAGTGGTAGGGGCAAAGCATCCACTCACTGTCCTTGCGTCGGAGCTGAAACACGATACACGCGGATGCTTCGCCCTTCATTGACGAGCTACGGGCCGACGGCAATGACGCCGCCGGCCCATTCTTTGCCCCCTGTATCCGCCTACCTGAAGAACCGAAACTCCTCGAGGCTTTTGCGGATGTGCTGCAGAAAGCGGATGGCCGTCTCGCCGTCCACCACGCGGTGGTCGTAGCTCAGGCAGAGGTACATCATCGATCGGATAGCAATGCTGTCGTCATCGCGAACCACGGGCATTCTCTGAATTGCCTCGACCCCTAGAATGGCGGACTGCGGCGCGTTGATGATAGGTGTCGAGATAATCGCGCCGTACACACCGGGGTTCGTGATGCTGAAGGTGCCGCCCTGAACGTCCACCGGCTGCAGCTTCCCCTCGCGCGCTTTCCGAGCCAAGCTCTCCAGCTCGCGTGCGATCTGCATAAGGTCGAGCTTGTGCGCGTTCTTGATGACAGGAACTATGAGGCCGCCCTCTCCAAGGCTCACCGCCACGCCCATGTGGACGTACTTTTTGGCAATAATCTTGTCGCCCACAATGGTCGAGTTCACCATGGGAAACGCCAGCAGCGCCTCTGCGGCAGCCTTCACAAAGAACGGGGTGTAGGTGAGCTTGAGGCCATACTCCTGTTCCCAGGTCGCCTTGTTCCCGGTGCGAAACGCCACCAGCCGCGTCACATCGGCCTGGGCGACGGTGGTGACGTGCGGGGCAGTGAAGGCCGAGCGGGTGAGGTGGTCGGCGATCATCTTGCGAATGCCGGTGAATGGCACCACAATCTCATCGTCTCGCTCATCACCTTCGGGCTGCGTGGCCAAGGATGGCGGCAGCGGCGAGGAGGATCGGGACAGACTTGGAACAACCGTCTGCGGAGTGAGCGGCACCACGTCGGTGTCGGCGCCCTTCACCAGGTCCTCGGGCTTGGCGGCTGCGCTTCCGGCCAGGTACTCCAGAATGTCGGCCTTGCTCACTCGGCCCTGCTCTCCTGTGCCGGTCAGCTTTCCGCTGGAGAGCAGATAACCCAGGTCGAGTCCGTGCTCCTTCGCCATTCTGCGAACCAGGGGAGAGAAATGGCGGCGCTCACTCTCAGCGGACGTGCCGTTCACCTGCGTAGAATCAGCAGCCTGCGACACTTCTTCGGCGGCCTTCGGCGCAGCGCTCGTGGCGGTGCCGGACTCGGTGATGACGGCGATAACGTGCTCAACCGGCACCGTCTCGCCCTCTGCGGCGCGGATCTCGGTGAGGATTCCCGAGGCAGGTGCAGGAAGCTCAACGTTCACCTTGTCCGTGGTGATCTCCACGAGCGGCTCGTCGAGAATGACCGCGTCGCCGACGTGCTTGAGCCACCGCGTGATCAGGCCCTCGGCAACGCTCTCTCCGAGCTGCGGCAGCACCACTTCAATGGCCAACTTTTCCTCCAATAAATCGGGGTACGGAGACTGGCTACAGTGTCAACCTTGGCGGTCAGGAACCAATACTGGTCGGTTATCCCAAATCCGTTCGCCCTGAGCGCGGTTCAGCCGTATCGAACCGCAGTCGAAGGGCCTCATCGACATCCGGACAGCCTTGTGGCTGTCGATGGGTCGAAGGGCGCATCTCTTCCTGGCAAACCGATCAGCATTGTGTCTCTGACGCACCCACACAGTGTTCCTCGATACGGTCCTTCGACTCTGCCACGGTGCGGTCCTTCGACTCTGCCACGGTGCGGTCCTTCGACTGCTCGACGGAGAGGCTGTCGAGCGCTCAGGATGAGCGGATTGGCAGGCTCAGGATGAGCGGAATTGTGAACAGCGCGCCGGTTCGTGCGGCTAGTACTTGACGAGCTTTCTCGCCGAGTCGACAATGTCGGTCACGTTCGGCAGGTAGAACTTCTCGAGCGGCGGGCTGAAGGGAACGTGGGCATCCACCGCCGTCACGCGCACAATCGGCGCGTCCAGGTACTCGAACGCCTGCTCGGCCAGCGTAGCGGCAATCTCGCCGGCGAATCCGCCCGTTCGCGGCGCCTCCTGCACCAGCATCACTCGGTTAGTCTTCTGAACGCTCTGCATAATGGTGGTAATGTCGAGCGGATAGAGCGTTCGCAGGTCGATTACCTCGGCATCAATCGAGTCCTCTTCCAGCAGCTTTGCAGCCTCGATGCACTGCGGCACCATTGCGCCCCACGCTATCATCGTGAGGTCTTCCCCGACCTCCGCAATCCTGGCCTTGCCTAGCTCGACGATGTAGTCGTCGTCTGGAATCTGCTCCTTCACGCGCCGGTAGAGGTACTTGTGCTCGAAAAAAATGACCGGGTTGTTATCGCGAATGGCGGCCTTCAGCAGTCCTTTCGCGTCGTAGGCTGTGGCCGGCATCACCACCTTGAGGCCCGCCACTTGCGTGAACCATGCCTCGCGCGTCTGGGAGTGAAACAGGCCGCCGTGAACGTTGCCGCCGCTGGGACCTCGGATGACCATGGGCACCGAGCAGTTGCCGCCGTAGCGATATCGGTAGGTGGCCGCCTCGTTCACGATCTGGTCGAACCCGCAAGAGATAAAGTCCATGAACTGCATCTCGGCGATGGGACGCATGCCCATGAGCGCTGCGCCGATGGCCACTCCGACGATGGCGGACTCGCAGATAGGCGTGTCTATCACTCGCTGTGCGCCGAACTCCTGAAAGTGCCCCTCGGTCACCCGAAAAGCCCCGCCGTAGGCGCCCACATCCTCGCCGAGGACGAAGACTGCCTCGTCGCGGCGCATCTCCTCGCCGATGGCCTCGCGAATCGCGCCAATGAAGGTGGTTTCGTGCATCGGCTTACCGTCCCAGCCATGGTACGCGGATGTAGTTCGGATATGGAGTTGCCCAGTGCGTCACTCCGGCTGACTCATCGAACAAGTCCTCAACAGCCTGCCGTCCCTCGGGAAGTGGCGAGGCCGTCGCGTGCGCAATTGCATCTCGCACCTCCTCGGCGATACCGATCGGCAGTGCCGGCACATCCTCCTCGGGAAATCCGATCGCCAGCATGTGCGTCCGCAAGCGCAGAATGGGGTCCTTCTTCAGCCACTCATCAACCTCCGCCTGGGTGCGGTACGCCGCCTGGTCGGCCTCGCTGTGGCCCTCGATACGGTATGTGACGCACTCCAGCACCGTTCCGCCCTCGCCTCGTCGCGCGCGGTCCACCGCGGTCATCGTTGCCGCATAGACATCCAGAACGTCGTTGCCGTCGATCTGCAGGCTAGGCATGCCATAGGCCTCGCCCTTTTTGTGGAACGGCACTGGACTCTCGAGGTGGGTTGGAGTGGAGTAGGCATACTGATTGTTCTCGCATATCCAGATGCACGGCGCCTTGTGGATGCCGGCGAAGTTGAGGGCCTCATGAAAGTCGCCGCGAGCCGTGGAGCCTTCTCCAAAGAAGCAGACCACCACGCTGTCCTTGCCCTGCATTCGCCCTGCCAATCCAGCGCCGACGGCTATCGGCATAGATGAGGCGAGCATGCTGGTGGAGCCGATAACGCCAACTTCGAGGTCGCCGGTGTGCGTCCAGGAGTCCTTACCTTTCGAGGGAGCTGCTGCGCGCGCCATGATCTGCAGCATCATCTGGCGCGCCGTCATGCCCTTCACCAGGAAGGCGCCGATGTCGCGGTGGACTGGTGCAATCTTGTCGTCCCGACGGAGACCATACACGGTGCCCACCACGATGGCTTCCTGGCCGCGGCCCGAGTAGACTCCGCCGAGAATCTTGCCTTGCTTGTTGAGCCGCGCGAGGCTCTCCTCGAAGTGCCGCACTCGGCAAAGCTGGTGATAGAGGCCAAGCAGCAACTCGCGGTCCTCGACTAACGGGCCAACTGCACGGGTGCCGTCCGCAGTTGTCGCGTCTATTTCCGCCTCTACATTGCTGTCCAAAACGTCCACTCCCATAATGCGCATCAGTTCCGCCAGATTGTACCCTGTGAGCAAGTTGACGAGCCTTGGGGCGGCTGGCTATACTGAAGCATGATGCACGCCGATTCGCCAAGCCCGCAGAGCCCGCGCCGGCTCACCTCGCGCCACACTCGTTTTCCCGCTCATCGTGAGCCCGCGTCCGTTCGTCCTGAGCGCTCGACAGCCGTATCGTCGAGCAGTCGAAGGACCGTATCGTGGCAGTGTCGAAGGATGCATCAATGCTAAGACCTTCTCATCGGTCGGGTGGCCGGCCGAATCTCAGGTTTCTGTCCACTGCATCGCTGCTCTGCTGCATATTGTGCGGAGTCTCGTCCGCTCAGAAGTCGCAGCCCTATATCAGCAAGCGCGAGAAGCTAGCGTTCACGCTCCCGCCCGGATGGGTGAAAAAGAGCGAGAGTGACCTGGGCGCCACGTTCGTGCCGCCCGGGCGAAAGCACGAAGCGCCGGTCCGCACCGACCGCCCAGAGACCGACGCAGAGTTCCTCGCAAGGCTAAAGAAGACCAGCGCAAGTCCGGTGTCCAGCACAGTCTCGGCGACCCTCGCGCTGCAGATTCAGCCTGCCGGCAAGGCCACGCTGGACGAACATTCGCGGCGGTCGAGACTGCAGACACGTCGAACAGAGGGCTTCAGCATTCGAACGCAACGGCGCACAACCCTTGCCGGCGAGCCCGCCTATGAGCGAACCGTGCGATTTAGGTCACCCGGCCAGCCGACCCTGATGCTCCGCGAGCTTACCTGCGTTCACGAGGGCAAGCTCATCTCGCTCATCTTGTCTTCGCCGGAGGAGAGCTTTAAGGCGCTCTCGGCGCACTTCGAGCGCGTTGCCCTCAGCTTCATGTGGACGAGGTAGATTTGACGGGAGACCGGGGACGGGAGACGGAAACGGCCCACTCACCCGAAGGCGGGTGATGGTAAAGAAGGGCAAGGTCAACACCAATCCCACCACAGAAGCACCGAGGCACGGAGAACGGTAACGACCTATCACCGGTAGATTAGGGGAATGACGAGCACGCTCGGATTGAGCGGAATCGTGAACCGCCGGGGCGACAGCATCCACACGGCAGTCTATCGTGTGAGCGCACGGGTTGTGTGCGGATGCTTCGCCCACCCAGGAATTGAGCGATCAGCAGCCAACGCAATGATACATACGTCGCTGCTTGCGAAGATTCGTACGAACGCACAACGGACAAAGTCAACGACACCTTACCCTCGGTGAATAGAATGGAAGGCGACCGACACCAACACTGCCTACTTTCTACTTCCCTTCCTCCACCAAGAGGTTCTTGTCCACTGCGTCCACCGCCACCGTCTGCTCCTTTCCGCTCGGCCAGCGGATCTTCAGCATCTCTACCTTATCCGCACTGCCGAGGCCGAAGAGAGGGCGCACGTCCGAGCTGGACGCAAAGCTGCCACAGGTCTTCACGTCGCGTCTCTGCGTCTTGCCACCGGCAGTGAGCCACACCTTCGCCCCGATGCCCTGCGGATTGCCCCAGGCAGCTTTCAGCGTTAGCTGCAACCAATGGTTGTTGTCTCCGTACCGGTCGCGATAGAGCAGAGGCTTGCCCCGCAGGACGTTCACCACGATGTCCGGATGGCCGGTGTTGAAGAGGTCGCCCACAGCAGATCCGCGGCCCACCTGCTTCGCGCTTCCCAGCTTAGTGGCATCCGAGACATCCTCGAAGGTAAGGTCGCCCTTGTTGCGAAAGAGCATATTCGCCTGTGGCCATGTGACTGCATCGGAGTACTTCTCAATGTCGTCCAAGACATGCCCGTTCGCGAAGAACATGTCGAGCAGACCGTCGCGGTCGTAGTCCAGAAACGCCGTGCCGAAGCCCAAACGCATCAGCGTGGGCGGACCCATTCCGCTCTGATACGAGATGTCTCGATAAAGACTGCCGGTGTTGTGGTACAGCGCGTTGGTCTCCTCGCTGAAGTTGGTGACCAGAATGTCCACCTTGCCATCGTTGTCGAAGTCGCCGGTGTCCACGCCCATCCCTGCCTGTGCGTTGCCCTGCTCCCCGAAAGCGACACCCATCTCCAAAGCCACATCCGTGAAGGTTCCGTTGCCATTGTTGCGCATGAGCACGTTGCGCGACTGGTCGTTCGCCACGAAGAGATCCTGCTTACCATCTTCGTTGTAGTCCAGCCAGACCACGCCAAGGCCATTTCCGGCCTCCTTGCGGATTCCAGACTTGTCCGAGACATCCGTAAAGGTGCCGTTGCCGTTGTTGTGATAAAGCGTATCGACGTCTGGGTCATAGAGGTTTGGGCCGCAGTAGCTCTTGAGGCCCGCGAACTTGCTGCAGAACCTGTCTATAGCGAGGGTGTACTTCACATAGTTGGCGACATAGAGGTCGAGGTAGCCGTCGTTGTCGTAATCGCCCCAGGCGGCGCTGCTGCTGAGCCGGCTCTCGCCGACTCCTGCCGCCTTCGTCACATCGTCAAAGGTCCCATCGCCGTTGTTGCGGTAGAGGATGTTCGCCCCAAAGCAGCACACATAGAGGTCCATGTTGCCGTCGTTGTCGAAGTCGCCGCATGCCACGCCGATGGAGAAGCGATTTGCTGCAACTCCCGCTTTCTCGGTAACGTCTTCAAACTTGCCGTCCTGCGTGTTGCGGAAGAGCCTATTGCTGGGCTTGGGTCCTTTGTAGCCGGGGAGTGGCGAGCCGGAGCAGAAGTAGACATCAAGCCAGCCATCATTGTCGTAGTCGAACAGAGCGACGCCGCTGCCCATCTGCTCCGGGAAAAACTTTCTGCCGCTGCTGCCGTCGGTATGCGTGAAAGTGTCCAGCCCGGTGCCGGCGATCTCATCCGCGAAGGTGTTCGCAGGTGCAGAGCCCGTGTCGCCGTTGGCTTTTGGTGCGCCCGACTTGTCGGGAGGATTGCACGCACTGAGCACCGCGAGGCCCAGGACGAGTGCGGCGGACCCAAGCAATCGCCTCATCGGCCTGCACCCTTAGCGAGCTTGGCCTGCACATCAGCGAGCTCCTTGGCAGCTGCTGCCAGCTTTGGATCGCGCTCCAGCGCGAAGCCGTAGTGAGTTGCGGCGAGGGTCAGATCGCCCAACTCGCGGGCCTTCCTCGCCAGCTTCAGTTGGGCCACGGCTGTATCGATAAACGATGCCTTGGTGTAGAGGCCTTTCGTCTGCTTGCGGCCCTTCTCATAGAGAACCTGGAATTTGTGGCGGTTGGCAGTCGCCTTCTCCGGTTTGCCGAGCCGGCTGTAGATCTCGCTGAGCTTGTAGAACGAATTCATGTCATTGGGCTGGAGCTTCACCAGGCGCTCGAAGTAGCCAGCGGCCTGCACCATGTCGTTCGGCTGGTCACGTCGGTTGAGTCCCATGGCATACGAGTAGAGGGCCTTCACGTTGTTGGGGTTCAACTCCAGCGCCTTTTGATAAAGGGTGGCGGCTCGCTCGAAGTTCCCCTTGTCCGACACATCAAGCAGATATGAGTCGCCGAGCGCCCAATGATAGTGTGATTCGCCGGGATTCAGATCGATCGCACGCTGGAGCGGCTCGCGAGCCTCTTTGTAGCGAGTCAGATTGATGAGATACAGGCCGATGCGTCCCCACGCTTCCACCATGCTCGGTTCGATCCGCACAGCCTCGCGCAACTCCTTGAGGGCTGTCTCGAGGTGCAGGTCCCGCTCATAGGCGTCCGCCAGGAGGAACCTCAGGTCCGCGCGCTCGGGCGCCGCCTTCACTGCAGGCTCTAGCACAGCGCTCGCCTCCCGAGGCCGGTTTAGCACCAGCCAGAGATTACCAAGCGATGTGCGAATTTCGTTGTCTTCGGGGTGCAGCTTGAGGCCGGCCTGAAGAACCTGTCGCGCCTCCTGAAACTTCTTCTGCATCACCAGCATCTGACCTCGACCTCGAAGGGCAAACGGATTTCCTGGCTCGATCTTCTCCGCGGCATCATACGCCCGAAGCGCCGCCGGGTATTTGCCACTGATTGAGCTTGCGTCGCCGAGTGCGATCCATGGCACGACCGCCTTCGGATTGAGCTTTGATGCTGCCTGGAGGTGCGGAATCGCGGCAGGGTGGTCGCCGGCCGTCATATAGAATTGCGCTGCCTGCATCCGCAGCGAAAAGTCTGTGGGCTTTGCCTTAATTGTCTTCTCGACCTCAGTCGTTGCTGCCTTGTACTCCGCAGGTGTGGGACCCTGCGGCTGGGCGGGGGCGGGCCCCTGTGCCTGTGTAGGGGCAGGCCCCTGTGCCTGTGTAGGGGCAGGCCCCTGTGCCTGCCCAGGCTCGGTGGGAGCAGGAAACGCAGCTCCACTCGGTGACACGGGCTCGGTCGACGGAGCGCTCGATACGGCCGGCTGCTCGGGCGCTGGACTCTTCGGCGCAGGGGAACTGCAGCCCACCGCCGCAAGCAGCGCGAATGCAGGCAGAAGTCTGCCAAGGTTCTTTAGCATCATGGCTCTTTCAGAGTAAAGTAACGGCCCGTACCTGGAAGCGGGATCTCTTGGACGGCGCCGTGGGGCCACCGAATCTTGAGTTTCGCGTTGGCCTTCGGAGCTTCGCCGAAATTGAACAGCACACGCGGATCATGCTGGCAGAGGTAGCTCCCTCCGCTGCGAACATCCCAGTGCTGAGCGGGTCCACAACCAGTTAGTTCCACTTTTGCGCCGATGGCCGTCTGCTTTCCCTTTCGGCCCAGCAGGCGAAGCCCGATCCAGCCGGCCTTGGCGGGAGTTCTGTTCTCCAGCAGTCGTACGGGGTGGCGCATACTGTTGAGCAGGACATCCGGCGCGCCATCGCTGTTGAAGTCTCCGATGGTTACGCCGCGTGAAACTGACGGCACGTTGGGAATCGCAGTCGTCGGCTGCGCAACCTCTCGGAATCTTCGGTTGCCCTGGTTCAGATAGACCTGGTCCACCTGTTCAAATGTCGCCGTGTCATCGAACTGCACCACAGCCTCATACACGTGTCCGTTGCCCACATAGAGGTCCGCTCGACCGTCTCTATCGAGGTCCGAGAACGCAACTCCAAAGCCAATCCGATTCAACGAAGGTGTACCAATCCCGCTCGGATAGGATATCTCCGAGAAGTTCAGCGCGCCCTCATTATGATAGAGAGAGTTCGGTTCATGCTGGAAATTCGTGATGATGATTTCAGGCAGGCCGTCGGAATCGATGTCACGCGCGTCGGTACCCATGCCCGCTCGCATGATTCCGTCCTCGCTGTATGCCACTCCTGCCACGGCGCCGACATCCTTGAACTTTCCATTGCGGTTGTGCAGCAAGGCGTTCGGCGTGCCATCGTTCGCCACGAAGATGTCGTCCCAGCCATCGTTGTCGAAGTCGCAGATCGCCACCCCAAGGCCGGCGCCTTTGGTGTCGAGCGCTCCAAGCTCCTTCGCGCGCTCGGCAAATCTGCCGCCGCCTAGGTTGATGTAGAGCTCGTTGGACTGTGTTCGGTACTCATTTGGGGTGCAGCCGTGCAACACTCCATCTGTCTCACACATCGGCACCGTGGGATCGTAGACGATGTAGTTGGCTATGTAGAGGTCGAGTTTTCCGTCCTTGTTCACGTCCAAGAATCCGCAGCCCATTCCAAACAGGTCGGCTCGCTGGAGGAGGCCTGCTCTCTTGGTGGCATCCTCATACTTGCCGGCGCCCAGACTTCGGTAGAGGAAGCTCCCGCCATGACCTGTGATTACCAAGTCGTCTTTGCCGTCGTCATCGTAATCGCCAACGGCGCAGCCCATCGCGAAGTTCGTCGGTGCAATGCCGGACGCGGCGGTGATATCCTCAAACCCACCGGTCTGAAGGCCCCGATAGAGCTTGGTTTCGGACTTCTGGGTCTTCGCCTCGGCGTCTTGGCCGGAGCTTACCAGGAGCACATCAAGGATGTCATCGTCGTCTGCAAACAAGAACGCCGATCCGCTGCCCATCGTCTCCACGATATTGAGGGGAATATGAGTTCCGCTGTTGTGTACGAAGTTCATGCCTCGTTCTGTTGATACCTCCACGAGCTTGAGGCCGGACGGATCGGTCGCCGCCGCCGGACTCTTCTCCCGCGGGGGATCCGTGCCCTTGGAGCCTGAGCAGCCGCCCACAGCCGCCCACGCAAGCACGAGCAGCAGGAGAGTGCGCGGGCCTGCGGACGTCACCGTACGCGTGCCCGTGCGGCTGCCTGGTAGAGGGCCGGCAAAGAGGGGTGTTTTGGATCAGATGCCTGGATCTGCCGGATCATCAACTGAGCGTCACCAGGTTTGCCGGCCTCGAAGTAGAGGGCCGCCAGCCTCGCCTTGGGAGCGGCGTTCTTCGTGCTCCGCCGAAGCACCTCCTCAAGCCGAGTTATCTCGCGGTCTCGCGCCAGACGTACTTCGATGATCTTTGCCACCTTGTCGGCATCGACTGTCCGACCCACCTTGCGCAGCGAGCGCTCAAGCTGATGCATCGCTCCACCGTGGTTGGAGGCCATACGCAATGTCTGCTTGAATCTCTCCACTGCGTCGGAATGACGGCTCATCTTCACCGCGATGCGTCCCAAGTCATACACTGCGTCAGGGTTCTCCGGATCAGCCTTTGCGGCTCGCTCGAAGAGCGCCTTCAATGCCGGAAGGTCCTCTTTGGACGTTGAGCGCTCCATGCGGAGTCTTGCGATGGAGACCAATGCCTGCGAGTCGTTCGGAGCCATCTCAATCGATTTCGCCAGAACCTTCTCGGCCTCATCGTATCGGGCGAGCGCATAGAGCGCGCGGCCCGTTCCCACCATTGCCTGCACATTCTTGGGGTCCACGGCCAGCGCCTTGTTATAGGCTTCAAGGCCGGCGTTGTGGTTCAGCGTTTGCAGGTGCGCTTCGCCGAGATCATTGAGCGTATCGAGGTTCTTGGGATCGAGCTTTGCAGCCTTCTCGAAGTCCTTGACGGCGGTGAACGCCATGCGTACTGCGATATGCAGCCGACCCAGGTTGGCGTGGGGAGCCGCGAAGTCAGGCTTGACGTCCAGGGCGCCTTTGAATGCAGTCTGCGCCTCGGTGTATCTGGCAAGCAACAGAAACACCACGCCCAGATCGTTGAATGCATCCGCCCGCGTGGGGTCCTTCTCTACGACCGCCATCAGCTCGCGGATTGCGTCGTCAGACCGGTTCTCGCGCGCATAGGCGAGACCGAGGCGATATCTGGCCTCATTGTCTTCGGGATGAGCGCTAACACGCGCCTCAAGCTCGGGCGTACTTAGTGTCTTGAGGCTGGCAATGCGCTTCGACTCGCTCAGGCGGGGAACGAGATAGGCTGCGGACGCAATGAGGAGGACGACGAATAGTACGGGAAGCGTCCAGTTGCGCCTGGGGCTCCTGGCGGCGGGTTCTTGGACCATCTCAGGCTACTTTGCTGGGCGGCCGCCCAGAATCTCCTCGATCGTCCAATTGCCTTCCTTCATGCGCAGCCTGTACTTTACATCCTTGCCTGTTGTATCTTTCACCACCACCTCGGCCGCCCCGCCGACATCGTCGAATGTCACTTTCTCCACCTTGGGCTCGCCTGAAGCGCACAGATCGTTGAAGAGGAACTCCATCTTGCCGGCCATTGAGACCGTCAGATAACCTTGGAACTTTCCTCCACGCTCGATGGGAGACAAGGTGTTGTTGCTGAAGACCTTGTCGGTCTTGGCCTTCTCTCCGGCCTTCCCATCCTTCAGGAACTGAACAACCACTCGGCCGGCGGCGCCGGAGTCCCACTTTTTCATCTTAATAAACGCGCTGATGGGCTCCTGGAAAGCCGCTGCAAGCACTATTACACCCAAGAGTACAGCCACAATGGCGTACTCCTTCACGCGGCTGCTCGACTTTACGCGGGCGGGTGACGCCGACGGTGCTTCGGAAACTGGATTCGGCATAGGTATACTCCGTATCTGAATGAGTTCGTGCAGCACGTGCGCCTAGCTTAGTTGGTCGGGCCGATTACGCCGACCGCAAATGGCATGGTCAATTGTACTACAATGCACCCTCTAGAGCAACGCTGCCGCGCGTGGTCATATGTGCATCTACGGGAGAAGGCACGGTTGCAGTTCCACTATGGCGCTCAGGAAGTGAGTTGCTATTGGCTGAGGGCAATTGCCTACTTGGCCGGGAGAGCAGGCAATATCTGGTCTACCTTCCAGCCATCTTCCTTCTGGCGCATGCGGTACCTGACGGGCTGCCCCTTCGCGTCCTTCACTGTCACTACCGCAACCTCGTCTATGTCGTCAAATACCGTGCTCTCAACGTTCGGTTCACCCTCTGGGCAAAGAGCGCCAAACAGGAGCTCCTCTTTGCGCCCATAGGACTCTGAGGCATAGCCTAGAAACTTGCCGTCCTTTACGATCGGCTTAATGGACATGGCGGAGAGGTTCTTGTCGGTCTTAACCTGGTCGCCGGCCTTGCCGTCCTTTAGAAACTGCACAGCAACCCTGCCCGGAGCTCCGGAGTCCCACTTCCTCAGCTTGACGAATGCGCCGATCTGGTCCTTGTAGAACACGCCCAGGAGAATGACAACCCCGAGCAGCCCAAGAATGACAAGTCCCTTTAGTGGGCTCGCAGGCTTGCCCCCTGATGCGCCGGGACCTCTGGAAGAATCGGCGCCTGAATTCGCCATGGGTTCTCTCCGTTTCAAAAGAAGTTCTCGCGCGGGGCGGCGCAAGGAGTACGTGGCGTCACAGCGACGAACACCAAGCTCACCGTGGAGTGTACTACAACGAGCCCCCCGGCGCAACACCTGTGCCGGTGGTCATATGTGCAACCGCAACCGCTCGCGACGCAGTTCCCCTGGGAAGGTCCGCCACAATCGAGCCGCGGTAGAGCACCAGCGTGCGATCGGCAAGCGCGAGAGTCTCATCCACTTCGGATGACGAGACCAGCAGACCCGAGCCGCTCGCAGCCACGCGCCTGCAGTGCGCGTGAATGTCGTGCTTCGCCATGGCGTCCACGCCGCGCGTAGGATCGTTCAGCAGAAGCAGGTTTGGCCCCGGCGCCATCCACTTCGCCAGGAGCGCCTTCTGCTGGTTGCCCCCGCTCAGTTCCACCACGGGCCGCGCAAGCGACGACTGCGCCAGGCCAACGCCTGCGTGAAGCGACTCGCCAAGGCGGCGCACAGCGGTTCGGTTCATGAGTCCGGCTCTGAGCACCCTAGACAGGACCACAAGCGCTATGTTCTGCTGGGCGCTCCATGGGAGAATCAAGCCCTGCTCGCGCCGCGCCGCGGGCACCAGGGCGATGCCGCTGCGAATGGCTTCGAGTGGGCTCCTCGGCGCCTGCTCGAGCGCGGCGATGCGCACGGTTCCCGAGCAGCGCGCGCTCAGGCCGAAAAGCGCCTCAAAGATCGTCTCCACCCCAGAGCCTTCGAGCCCGGCGAGGCCCACAATCTCTCCTGGAGCGATGGAGAAGCTGACCGGCCCGAGCTTGCCTGGCACTACTAGGTCGCGCACCTCCAGCAGAGGCTTCGCGCCGAGCTTTCTGGGCTCGGCAGCAGGCTCAACCGAGCATATCTCCCCGCCCGCCATCTCATGAATCGTCGCTTCAATTGAGGTTTCCGACACAAGCCGCGTCGAGATATGCTGCCCATCGCGAAGCACCGAGATGCGGTCGCAGATGTTGAAGACCTCTTCGAGGCGATGCGAGACGTAGACCAGAGCGACGCCCGAGGCTCGCAGGCCGCGAATGCAGTCGAACAGCCGCGTGCTCTCTGCAGCAGAAAGAGCGGAGTTCGGCTCGTCCAGGAGCACAATTCGGCTCTCGTGGCACAAGC
>VFKD01000148.1 GCA_009885735.1 bacterium | reverse complement strand
TACCTGGGCGAAATCTATGAGAGCGAGCCGCGACGACGCTTCCTCTCCGTACGTGCCGAGGCGAGCCGCCCTCTGGCTCTTCAGGAATTGAAGGACACGTCCGGACTCAATTGCAGTGGGACCCCGTCCGAGGGCAAGTTGATATGCGAGTGCAATTTGTCCTGCAGGACTGCTTCCTGCCTCAACCTGCAGGCGCCCCGCAAACTCATGTGCCCGCAGGCGGATGAACGGCTCGTTCAGGATGGCGAGAGCTTGCGGAGAGACGGTGGTAACCCCCCGCCGACCGCAGCTTGCCGAGGCGTCCGGGCTGTCGAATGCCTGCAGCAGTGGGTACTGGACCACGCGCTTGTGAAACATATAGACGGTCCGCCGCCGGGTTTCCGGCGTATCCCTCGCATCAGCCGGGTACGAGTCCTTGAGGTTGCGTGCCTGGATCGCTTCGGGCGGAATGGGCGGCTTGAACGCTGGCCCATACATCTGCGTGTTGAGAGTACCGGCTGCCGCCAGCATAGTGTCTCGAAACACCTCCGACTCGATTCGCCTCGGCTTTCGACGCCACAAGAGCCTGTTTTCCGGATCGATCTTCGAACTCTTGGCGCTATATCCCGTGTCTCGCCTATACGCCGTGCTCAATAGGATCAGCCTGTGGATTGGTTTCAACTTCCAGCCGCCGCGAACAAGCTCGGACGCCAGCCATTCTAGCAGTGCGGGATGACTTGGCGCATCGCCTCGCAGGCCGAAGTCGTTCACAGTTCGGACCAGGCCCTCGCCGAAGTGGCCCTGCCAGAGTCTGTTTACGATGACCCGAGCGAGCAGAGCGCCTGCTCCGCTCCTTGTGTCTGTCATCCACTCGGCCAGAGCACGGCGCTGATAGGTGGTGTCGGTGCGAGCGCCGCGCGCCTTCGCATCGGTCCAATAGGCAGCCGCAGATCGGTTGCGCGACAGCGCAGTAAGAAACCCAAGCTCTACTCGCTCGGTCTGGCGATGGAAGTCGCCTCGCTCCAGGAGCCAACTCTCCTTGGGCTTAGAACCGGAGTCCGCGAGGCAATAGGCACTGGGAACCATCGGAGGTCTTGCGCCCTCCAGGTCCTTGATTGCCACAGCACTCTTCGCCTTTTTGGCTTCGTCGAGGCGAGCTTTCCACTCGCCTTCAGCAGCCTTCAGCTTGTCGGCCTCTGCGCGAGGTATTAGTGGGACCTCGGCCCGCTTGCTGGTGGTGAACGCCGAGACGAGGCGGTAGTAGTCCCGAGTTGGGATTGGGTCGTATTTGTGATCGTGGCACCTCGCGCAGCCGAGTGAGAGTCCCAGGAACGCTGCACCCGTTGTGGAGACCATGTCGTCGAGCTCGTTATAGCGCTCGCGTATCTTCTCCTCTTCCATCGGGACCGAATCCAGGTTCGCATGAGTTCCGGCTGTAAGAAAGCCAGTTGCCACAGCCGCAAGTGGGTTCGCGGAGTCGTACTCATCCCCGGCGATCTGCATCTTCACGAACTCGTTGTAGGGCATGTCGTCGTTAATCGCTCGGATCACGAAGTCGCGATAGTGGTACGCGGTGGGGCGATCCTGGTCGCTCTCCTGGCCGTCGCTGTCTGCAAAGCGAGCCAGGTCGAGCCAGTGGCGTCCCCACCTCTCGCCGAAGTGCGGTGACGCAATCAGACGGTCGACGAGCTTCTCGTAGGCGCGCGGATCTGGGTCCGCGACGAAGGCAGACACGTCCTTCGGCTGCGGCGGAAGGCCTATGAGATCAAAGGTGATTCTGCGAATCAACCGGCGGCGGTCGATCTGTCCCACTGGAGTGATGCCTCGCTTCGTAAGTGCGGAAGAGATGAATGCGTCGATGGGTGATCTGCCGGGGCTGGACCTCAACTTGGGTACTGCTGGGGATGTGAGCGGCCTGAACGACCAGAACTGTTTCGGCGCATTCGGCCTCGCAGTTTGCTTGCTGCGCGCCTGTCTCACGGGACCACGAGCGGGAAGTGCCACAGCCGTGAGGCAGACGGTGCAAGAGGCGGCCACGAGCGCGCCGAGTCTGGAAAGCCGTGTTCGCATAGTTACCAACGATGATGACACACGATTGTGATATTGAGTTGACGAGCATCGCGATGTCTTCTGCTGAAAAGCTGGCTTGCTGGTAAAATAGCCAAATGAAGACAATCTTTGAACTGCCTGACGATCTGGTGTTCCGACTAAAGCTGCGCACGTTGCGGGACCGACTTAAGCTCAGGGACCTGGAAGCCGATGTGATGCGAGCTGGTCTGGAGTCACAGTTGGTCACGCTGGGTGTCGAGGAACCCAGTGTCGTCGTTACCGACACCAACACAGGTGTGCCTGTCGTCCAGTGTCGTCGAGTTGCACCTAAGGAATTCGTAGTGACGCGTGATCGTGTCGCCAAACTCCTGAGGATACAGGAAGTCACATGGCACAGTAGATGGTGAGGCAGAAGGCGATTCGTGTAGGCCTCATTACTGTTGCTGTTCTGGTAGCAGCTGTCGCCGCAGTGGTCTGGGCGTCGGGCCCACCAAGAACGCATAGTGTGCAGCACCCAGCAACTTGCCCATCATGTGGACACAAACCTGTGGCGACAATTCTGTATGGTAAGCCGGTGTCCAACAACCCTCAACTGGATGAGAGAATCCGACTGGGCCAAACTACTCTCGGCGGCTGCGTCATCACGGATGACGACCCGGCTTGGGAGTGTACCAAGTGCGGGCTGTTGATCTATCGGACGAGGCGTTAGCCCGCACTTAGCCGCACCAAGACCACAACCCTTACCTCAGTAGGTTCGATATCGGCCCAGCATCAACCAGTGCGTCGACCATGCTTCTCGCCCATCGCCTCAGCGTACTTTCGACCGATGTTGGCGGCTAGGTCCGGCGGGCCGTCGATAACGCCGATCACGTCGTCGTATCGCGACCGCTCTGGCTCCTCCATATCCGCCGCGCAAGAGGCATCCAGCGCTTCTTGATGCGTATCAGAAACGGTAATGTCCTTGTTCGCTGCAGCTTGCTGCACTTTCTCCTCGAGATGAGGGTCCAATCCACTTGTGTTCATCAAGTATCTCCCATGTCTTGCCGTCGAGATTCTATCACAACCACTCACTTGTCCATCACACCAGTGAAGCGATGGTCTGAGCCACTTGTCCCCTCCATTCATTCGGCCTGAATTGATCTCCTGGCATGCACTTCATTGATGGCAGGGCATGTTGCCCTCGGGAAAGAACATAAGGGCACATTCCGAGTTCGATCCCTTCGGCGAAAGCACGGCCTGGAATCACTTTATGAGACGTTTACCCAAGATGCTATTGGCTGGCCTGGGTCTGCTGGCCGCACTACCGCAAGTGACCTTCGCGTCAGTCCAGAAGATTCATGCCCAGATTCTTCTCGTCTCCGGCGAAGTTCGCGAAGGTGACCTTGAGGCCCAGTCGCTTGCGCTCGAAGTCTCGGGCTCACCCCGCAGCGTGCGCCTTGCGGACGTCCTCTCGATCCATCGTGGTGCTCCGGCAGCGCCGCCCGAGAAACAGCGCATTGATGAATGGCTAACTGCGGTGGTGGGGGATGACGCGAGCAGGACCACCGCAGCAGGGGAGAAACTCGTCGACATCGGTCTGCCCGCGCTTGCCGCGATGTTGATACTTCAGGACAAGGGCGACACAGACCTCAGAGTGCCGCACCTTCTGTACAGCCTGTTCTATCGCATTATGCCCGCCGGCGCGGATCGAGTCGATCGAACTCTCGACATGGTGCGTATGGCGAACGGCACGGTGCTTCGCGGCAGGATAGCGAATGAGGACCTTACACTGATGCTTTCAGGAGGCAAGGTGGATGTGGTTCCCTTCCCAAACATCCGGCGAATTGCTTTTCGCCGCCCGCGCATCGAGCGTACGCTGTCCGCACATTTCCTGCGCCACTGCAAGCAGACGGAGTGGCTGGATACCGGAGTCCTTCTAGCGGCTTTCAGCAGGGTAACCTCTGATGCAGCTGGCATTGTGCGCCTGTCGTTCGATCTCGACATCTGGACTGCAACACCAGATGGGCTCATCATGCCGAAGGAGACCGGCCAGAAGCGGGTGGTCGACGGCTTTCCGTTCGGCGCGCTGCTTGCCCGGGCGGGAGCAAGTGGCGAACGCATACTGTTAGGCGCTCTCTTCACTCAGATCGCTGCGCGTCCTGGCCGCGAGGGAGCGTGTTGCGAACTTGTTCAGATACGCGATCTACACGCGCGTACGTGGCTCGGCACGGGCCGTCTCTACCTCGCCATCAACGACAACGAACACTGGCAGAAAAACATCGGTTCGTACTTGGTCAAGTTGAAGGTGATGAACGCATATGACGTCGGAACACCGGAGTAGCTCTACATGCCAGAACTCTACAGCTTGCCCAACCTCGTTCGCCCTGAGCACGGCTCAGCCGTATCGAGCCGTAGTCGAAGGGTGCGAAAATCTGAGCATCTCGTGGTGATAGCTATAATTTGCTGATCAACGCGAAACAGGAGCGCCTAATGCAACTCAACAGCCTGTGTCTCATCCTTCTTGCGGCCATCGTCGCAACCGCTGGTACCGTCATCGCAGACGAAGGCATAAAGGTTCGCCAGATCCTAGGTCCCAAGGATCCTGGTGGCAAATACAAGCATCCCGCCTCCATCACGCAGCTAAGGAACGGCGATCTCTACGTCGCCTTCTACGGAGGCGCGGGAGAGTACGAGGGCGACACAGCGGTCTGGGGTTCTCGATTGGCGGTCGGCAAGAAGAAGTGGACGCCGCCGGTCATCATCGCGGACACGCCCTATCGCTCGGAAGGCAACGGGGTCGTGTGGCAGGCGCCGGACGGCCTGGTGTGGCTCTTCTATGTGGTTCGCTACGGCGAGACCTGGAGCGCGTCTCGCATCAACGCCAAGATTTCGAAGGACGGAGCCCGAACGTGGTCCGACCCAATGATGTTGACACATGAGCAGGGCACGATGGTCCGCGGGCAGCCCATTGTTTTGAAGGGCGGTGACTATCTGCTGCCCATCTACCATGAGACCGGCGAGGACCGCGAGGTGGTTGGCGCAACGAGCAAGTCGCTGTTCGTGCGCTTCAATCCAAGGAAGAAGGAGTGGACCGAGACCGCGCGAATCAGTTCAAAGAATGGCAATATTCAGCCTGCGGTCGCGGTGGTGAAGGGCGATCACCTTGTCGCCTATTGCAGGCGAACGGGCGGCTATGGTCCTGAGATTAAGGGCCATATCATTCGTGCAGAGTCCCACGATGGTGGCAGAACCTGGTCCGAGGGCGTAGACTCCGAGTTTCCGAATCCGAACGCAGCCGTAGAATTCCTTCGGCTGAAGAACGGGCACCTGCTGCTGGTCTACAACAACAGCATGTCCGAGCGCGACCCTCTCACCGCGGCGATTTCAACGGATGGCGACAAGACATACAAGCATCGCAGAGACATCATCAAGGGCACCACCGGCGGCGGAGACTATGCCTACCCCTACGCCATTCAGGCCAAGGACGGCAAGATTCACCTCATTTTCACCTCACACGAGCGGTCTGTCATCAATCACGCGGTGTTTGATGAGAGCGCCATCACTGGATCCAGAACTAGGGAACGCAAAAAGTGACAGCAGGAACACGAGCGACGAGTGGGCTTGAGGCCCTGAGCTCAGATGGAGGAGGACAGACAGATTGGAATACGTAAGGCTTGGAAACAGTGGGCTGGAGGTGTCGCGGCTGTGCCTCGGTTGCATGACCTACGGCGTGCCGGAGCGCGGATCGCATCCGTGGACTCTAACCGAGGACCAGAGTCGTCCGCTCATCAAGCAGGCGCTCGAAGCAGGTATCAACTTCCTTGATACTGCCAACGTCTACTCCGACGGTACCAGCGAGGAGATCGTCGGGCGCGCCGTCAAGGACTTTGCCAAGCGGGACGATCTGGTGTTGGCAACCAAGGTTCACGGGAGGATGCACGCCGGGCCAAATGGAGGCGGTCTCTCCCGCAAGGCGATCATGGGCGAGATCGATGCCAGCCTCAAGCGGCTCGGAACGGACTATGTGGACCTCTACCAGATTCACCGGTGGGACAGCGCGGTGCCAATTCATGAGACCCTGGAGGCTCTGCACGACGTGGTCAAGGCGGGCAAGGCCCGCTACATCGGCGCGTCATCGATGCATGCATGGCAGTTTTGCAAGGCGCTGTATGTGTCGGACCAGTGCGGCTGGGCGCGGTTTGT
>VFKD01000211.1 GCA_009885735.1 bacterium | reverse complement strand
GGCGCAGGCAGCATCGGAATTCGCGCCGGGCTCGACCACCTCTCGCTTCCGGATGTTAAGGACCGAGTGGTAGTGACTGCTGTTTGCGACCCCGCTCCCGGCCGCGCGCGCGCCGCCGTGGAGAAGTACAACGCTGGTCGGGCATTTACCGACCTCGACGATATGCTCGCAAACTCGGACGTGGAAGCCGTGACGCTCGGGACCCCCATCGCGCTCCACTACGATCAGGGCCTCAAGGCCATTCGCGCAGGCAAGCACGTTCACTTCAACAAGACGATCACCATCACGGCGGTCGAGGCGACACACCTCATCGACGAGGCTGCCGCAAATGGCGTCAAGTTGGTGGCATCTCCCGGCGAGATGCTCCGTCCTCACAATCAGAAGATCAAACAACTCCTTGCAGATGGTGCAATTGGCCGTCCCGCATGGGCCGTGACCGGTGCGGCGTTCGGCGCCTACCACGAGCAGGAGGGCCTGCGCCAGGGCGACACCGCGCTGACGAACGTGGACCCCACCTGGTATTGGCGCAAGTCCGCTGGCGGTGGTCCGCTTTACGACATGACGGTGTACGGACTTCACGCCCTTACCGGCATCCTGGGTCCTGCAAAGCGCGTGACCGCGATGAGTGGAGTGCGAGTGGCGGAGCGGGAGTTCAAGGGCAAGACCTATCCGTGCGATGCGCACGACGCTACGCTGATGTCTCTCGACTTCGGCGATGCTCTGTTTGCCTTCGTATACGGCGTGCCCGCGGGGAGTGTCGCTGCATTCGCCCAGCCGACTTTCTTTGGGATGAACGGCTCAATTGCAGGGCTCACGCTCAACGGCCAGCCGTTCGACTACCCCGGCCAAGAAGAGGCGCTGGCCGCCAAGAACGGCAACCAGAAGCTGCTGCCGCACTGCAGAGGCATCCACGGGGACATGGAGGAGGCGCATGTGTTCGAGGACATAATGCAGCTTGTGGACCTGGTGCGCGAGGGCATTCCAACTCTCTCGACAGCGGAACATGCACGGCACGTGGTGGAGATCATTGAGGCTGCCTATCGCTCTGCCGAGAACGGCATGACGCAGAACCTGACTACCACACTCTAGCTCTAGTGCTGTTCACTTACCTGAATCCGCTCATCCTGAGCGCACCTCAGCCGTATCGAGGTGCAGTCGAAGGACGCGGCCAGGAGACATAAGTGAACAGTCTTTGCTCTAGCCCGCCAAAGCAAAAGCCCATGCAGCGCCGCGAGGGCGATGCATGGGCTTTGCTGTGTGTAGCCCCACGGGGAATCGAACCCCGGCTTGAGAGCTGAGAACCCCCTGTCCTGACCGCTAGACGATAGGGCCGCCTTGGTTGGCAAGCGACGTATTCTACCGC
>VFKD01000705.1 GCA_009885735.1 bacterium | reverse complement strand
CGGAGTCGTCTGGATGTGCATAACCGCCGGTTCCCATACAGAATAGCAAGACAACTAGACGCAGGAGCCGAATCAGGAAACAATGTTGGAAGGTAGCGTTAGCATGTAGAAGCATCATCTGCTCTCCAGTGATTCAGGGAAACGCCGTCAGTGAATATTGCGCGCCGCGATTGCTGCAGCGTGCGAGAGAGGGAAAGTTTCTTATGAGCCCTGTTTCTCAAGGCTGATGACGCGACCGAGATTCTGTCGAGTGAACGCCTTAAGATCCTTGACGCGGGGTGCAGTCAGACAGGTAGCAAGTTTTCGTCGTGTGCCAGGAGGTTGGTGGCGGAGTTTATCTGAGTTATCACAGGAAGGTTCGCTTTGCGGTTGATAATCCGCTGCCAGATTCTGGGCCACAAGCGGCTGCGGTTGGCCGTGCGTAAGTCGACGATCTGCTGTCCCGTCTGGCGATGCCAACGCATACCAGATTGCTTGAGTCGTTGATTGAAGATTACCTTGCAGCCAGCTTCGGTGATCCCGCTGCCGATTGGTTCACCTCGGCTTCGGCGAGTGGCGAAGTCCATGTGGTGGCGATAGTTCTTCAGGTAGTTCAAGCCGGAGTCATAGTCTTTCTTCGTGCCCTGCAGGCCGACACGACGTTTCTGCTGAGCGGCGCTGCGAATCACGCGCGAGACACCGTCCGTTTGGTGACGAAGGATATGCCGCTGCTCTTCGGCCCACTGGTTGGCCTGTTCACTCGCCGTGCCGAAGATCGCGCCGGCTAACTTCGCGACATATTCACAAGCATGAAAGAAGTCCACGCCCCAACTCCAATTCAGTGGCTCACCGCTTACAGGATGTTTCATCTTCGCCAGCACTTCGCGAAAGTAAGTTTGCGGATGGCAGCCCGCGTCGGTGACGTAGCGGAGTGTGGGAACCTCGGGTCCGATTTGTCGCAGCACTCCGATGATCACCTGGGTGAGTCGCGCCGTCATCGTCGGCTGCTCACTCTCGGGCATCTGGCCCAGGTAGACCGTTCCCAAGCGTTTACCGCTCCGGTCGAAGACGGCCAATGTTCCGCAGGAAGCTTCTTCCCAGCACGGTCGCGTTTGCACGAACACCCCATCCCGTCCGACCTGCAACAAAACCTTGTGTTTCCCGGCACTGTGCCGCGCTTGCTCGATCCAGTCGCTGAGTTGTGCGATCGCCGCGTCGTCATGCTCGGCGCGAACCTGGCTGGCAATGTCGGCCACGATTCGCCGATACGCGGCGACACCGGGAGTCGAGCCGAAGCGTTCACGCAGCTGATCTCGGGCCGCGGTTTGAGTCAGGTCCGCGGCCAGCCGGCCGGTGACTTCCGCCAAGGCCGGCGTCATGCGATTGGCAAACAGTCCCAAGCGAACATCCAGGGGCGCCAGGCCCGCCGCCTGGGCTTGCACGTTTTGATAGAACCAGCGTTTGATCGTGATGACGCCAAACCGGGTGTCGATGCGCTTCTTGGTGCGGCGGTTGCGTCGATAGGTTTGGCCTGCGAACTCGAAGGACGACGCCACTGCGGCGGGGTCGCGAGATTCGATTCTGCGGAACGTCCACTGCACGATTCGTCGGGCGATCTCGCGGAAGATCCGTTCCAGACGGCGCTCCAATTTAGCAGTGGCCGCCGGTGTGACCTCTTGGCGGGAAAAACGAGTGTACCGCCGCGACGACTTGCCAGATCGGTCGCAGCAACTGCGCGAGGAACTTGGCTTCGAGCCGGAAGAGGAGTTGTTTCAGCGAATTCGTAGATTTGGTACTCTGTTGCATGGCGTCCGTTCCAAGTGAGATGTTTGGCCGCAAACCAAAAGCACCCATTGGGACACGGACGCCATTTTCGTCCAATAGCAATCCGAAAAGGTCAGCCCACCGACCCTGCTACCACCTGGACTGCACCCTTCTAAACCCAGAACGGTTAGGTGTGGTACTTTAGGAAGGGTAGCAATCCCCGAGCGACTTAGGTTCTTGTTTACCAAGGAAAGGGTAGACAATCTCGCCGGACTGGATTCTGCGAATTTTTTGAGCCCTTCATCGGTAAAGGTGTCAGTTTTAAGATTAAGGTAATCCAAGTTTCGCAGCTCTCCCAACCGGCCCACCAACTCATCAGATACAGGCAGCAACAAATAGAGTGTGCGTAGTTGCTGG
>VFKD01000389.1 GCA_009885735.1 bacterium | reverse complement strand
CTCCAAGAACTCTTGGGGACCAACGTTGCTCCAGATACTGAGAGTCTTCGTGCGGTCCTGGTGCCGCTGGAAGTTCACGCCCATTGTTCCGGGGCCCTTGCGATCAGGGTAGTTGAAGGAGGCCCATGGGATTCGCATCTCGGCGGACCATCCGTTCGGCAGCCGCTTGGCCGCCGCATCCCACTCTCCCTTCCATTCGGCCTTTCCGCCGCGGCCCCCGGCAATGGCCGCCGACCTTGTCCCGATAGCGTTTACCGAGAATCGGGTGATGTCGTTTCGATTCGCGGTCCGAAACGGATCGAGCGAAATCTCCACATTGTCTTCCGTCTCTCGTTGAAAGCCTCCCCCACCGCGATTCTGGTACTTCTGGTCGCGCACAGTCTCGCGGGCGGTCACTTTGTCAGGCTCGGCGTCTATGCACACAAATGCAACGTAGAGGTACTTGTCGTCGTAGACCAAGTAGGCCGACGTCTGGTCCTGCACCAAGTTGCCGTTCTGCCGGTCGAGAAAGCCCTCAGCCTTCGGCGCCGTCTTCCAGACGCCGTCTGCCAATTCGCCATCGATGGTGGGCGCCGCTGCCGCCTTCTTTGCATTGATCTGTCGGCGGACGCTTGCGGCTGCATCGGGTCGACCTGAGGAAAGGTCGGCGAGAGCAGATGAACAGAATATGACGAGTATCGAGAAGGCCGGAAGAGTCCGAATCATGAGTGCTCCGTTGCGGATTGCCGGCCCTGTTGCCGCGGATCCACGTCTATTATTGCGTAATGCCGCCTTCCGGTACAAGTAGACGCAAGGCGAGTGCGAACCGGATACACTTGAGCGGGATGCCGGTACATGCTTCATCACCAGTCGCGTTCCTGCCGGGTTGACACGTTATCCCCTCGGCTGTAAGATCAGCCCAACAATCGTGCTGTGGACAACTGACCACATCCCGTCAGGCAGATGTTGGTCACGCGCTGACCGGCCGTTGAACCTCTAGCATGCAGCCCACTGTCATTATGCAAGCCCATTCTGAGGGAGGCGCCTCGCAATGAACAAGTCGCGGATAGAGTTACCCGGTCGTCCTAGCGCAGCTAGCCGGCGGGCGTCTTGCCTTCGTTGCATCGACCTCCATCGCATCAAGGTGACGTGGCTAATAGCTGTGGGGCTCACAGCTCTCACTATGTCCTGCTCCAAACCGAACGAGCCAGACACCGTTGCTTCGCGTCAATCGTCCGAGGACCTAGGCCGATTGCGCGAGGAGTTGAAGGACTTAGTGCAGGATCCGGACTTCAAAAGAACGTCTGATTCCGAGGCCTGGAGAGTCATCTCCAGGGCGATGAACACCGGCAACCTCAAGATTCAGACTGCGGCTTTTCCGATCATGCATAGATTAACTTTGGTAAAACCTAGCTACAGGCAGATTGCTCTTGAGGTGCAGTTGGGATGCGTGCTGCGTGTGCCTCGCGAAGACGTGAGGGCACGCGAACTCCACGTGCTCCAGTACGGATTGCTCTACGGAGTGGAGGATAGGAGCTATAGCAAGGAGGGCGACCGCCGCCAGCAGGCAAGCCTTCCTATTCAACGGCGGGTTGAGAAGAGCGGTGTGTTCGACCCAGAAGCGAAGCGATTTGTCGAAACCACGATGCAACACAGAGCGATGGGAGTCAAGCTTGTAGCCATCCGGCTGTTGTTGCAGGCGAGTATTGGCGGCGCTAGCGACCAGAGCTGGGCAAAGTCGCTTGTCGACCGTGAAGTGGCTGGCGGCGGATCGGAGGGGCAGTTCTGGATAGTAGTGCGGGACGCAATGACCAAGGGCCTCGGCACGAGCTAGTCGACCACGGTGAAATGAGGTAAGGTGAGTCCCTTATGCACAGAACGTATGAGACCTATAGGACGAATGTGACCCATGGGACCTGGCGGGCATGCCTGAGGCTCTGCTGTGCCTCAGTGGCTGTATTCGCACTTGCAGTTCTGCCCACATCTGCACGTCACTTCGACACGCCGACGATAGAGGACCTCGCTTCCACGAATGTGCTCGATCTTCAGGCCACGGTGCAAGTCTCCAAGGCGGACTCGATGGCGCTCGAGCAGATCAACCGGGACTTTGCCCTCGCCTACAAGCTGCTTCGCGGCGCCACCACGCTCACCTACAAGGACCCGAACAAGCTTCGCCTCAAGAACAGAATTGCCCTCGTGGTCTACAACGGGGCAACGCGATATATCAATTTTCCACCCCTGCCTGCGGCACGCAAGGAGGTGGGTGACGCTCCCACTCGCCGCTACTCTCTGCTGGATATCGGCTTGCTCACAAAGGCTGGCCTTGGCTCATCAATGTCGAGGCACCTGCGCGACGAGATGCTGGACGGCGTGCCCACGAGTGTCTATGAGATGACGTTTCGCGACGACGACAGCACGCGCTACGTGGTGTGGGTACACCCAACTCGGCAAATCACGCTCAAGCGTGAGTGGTACGACTCGGCAGACAAGCTGAAGGCGACTTTTGCGTACAAGGATGCACTCGAGATTGCGCCGGGAATCTGGGCGCCAACGTCCCTGGAGATACGAAACGGCTCCGGCGCCCTGGCAGGCACGATGAAGTACACCGACATTAAGGTGAACCAGGGCCTGATGGACGATCTGTTCAACATCCCGTAGCGGGAACTATCGAGCGCTTCGCGTACGTCTTACATAGGCAAGAGTCGAATGAACCATGTTGGTGCGTCAAGCCTTGGGTGAAAGTCCGAGATCACTCGCTGCAGTTGTCGTATTGGTGTCACCCTGAGCGCAGCGGCAGCCGTTCCGCCGCGGAGTCGAAGGGTCCCGAGGTAGTTGTACTGATACAGCCGGATGCTTCGACTGCGCTTCCAAACGGCGGAAGCTGCGCTCAGCATGACAATGATGGCGGCACCACACAGTGTCACCCTGAGCGAAGGCGCAGGGTCTCGTAACGCATGTGCTTATGCGCATGGATGCTTCGACTTTAAACATGATTGACCGAACATGAAAAACGTCCGCAACATAGCTCTCATATCGCTACTGGCCTTGCTTGGTCTCGGCTCGCCGAGAACTGCGCAGGCGAGTGACACACCGTGCGGCCAAGAGCAGCCAACTCCGATGGCCTGCTGCACAACGCCGGGCGGCTGCTGCACAGTCCCGCAGCCGGTGGCCTCCCCGGCCACGAAGCCGATGCCCGCCCCGCCTTCTTGTCCCTGCACGATCTCTCCGGTAAGCGACACCGGCTCGGTTATCGGCCCGTTCACAGCGACCTTCATGGTAGCGGCGCTCACAAGCGTGAGTACCGTGGAGGTCGCACCAACGTCCATCGTGCATGGGTATGTGGCTCTTCTACCTCAACGCAGCCGCTCTCACGTTCGCCCCACCCCTCGCGCTCCCCCTTCCCAGGCCTGATTCCGACTCTTTTTCTCTGAGCGACACTGCGCAACTCGATCGCGCACGTCAGCTTATCAGACCTCCTTGGAAGGAAATCTCATGTTCAATGAGCGTGCCGTTTCTCGTGTGATAGGACGAATGGGACCTATGGGACGAATGAGACCTATAAGACCGGTTCGTCCCTTAGGTCTCTATCGTCTCTCAGGTCACTTCTGTCCCTTGATTGCCCTGGCCCTTCTTGCCAGCTTGTGTTCGTCGTCTGCCCTTGCTCAAGCGGCTAAGCCGCTCGTGCAGAAGATCGGCAAATACCAGGTCGAGCTTCGGCTGCCTGCCGAAGGCGTCTCCGCGGGCGAGGAGATAGACCTTCACTTGCGTATTTCAGACACCAGTCGCGAGGACCCTGTGCAAGGCCCCGCTCCTGTACTGAGGGCAAAACTTGCAGCCGTTATCTCTATGCCCTCCATGCCCTCCATGCCGAAGCAGCAGCCAAAGACGCACGCGGAGGGAATCCCTGGAGAGTACGGCGTAGTAGCGTTCTTCCCACACGGTGGCGAGTATCGGCTCGAACTGAGCGTGACGCCTCCGGACTCGCCCGTATTCAAGTTGGTGTTCGCCGTGCAAGTGCTGGACGAGGGCCTGCGAGGCAAGCCAAAGCCGAAGCCATTCTTCCTGAAGGTGGAGAGCATTCCAGCTCGGCCCGTGGCTGGCGCCGTGACCACCCTCACCCTCCGCATAATTGAGCGCGCAACCGGCAAGCAAGTGGCGAACTTCGAGACTGTTCACGAGATGAAAATGCACCTATTGATCGTGTCGAAGGACCTTGACAGATTCTCGCACGAGCATCCAGAGCTTCAACCGGACGGCAGCTTCATTCTGAAGTACACCTTCGTGGCGGGTGGACCGCACCGGCTCTTCGCGGACTGCGCTCCGGTGGGCGCCGGGTCGATTGTTCTCATGCAGCCGATTGAGGTTGGCGGGACCAAGCCGATCTCAGCGCCCAGGCCGTCGATGGCGGACATTGTGTCAACCACGGAAGGAGTGATGGTCAAGTTCGCAGGACCAGGGCTGCCACTTGCGGTGGGCAAGAGTATTCTCATTCGATTCAAGCTCTCGTCTGTCTCAGACGGCAAGCCGGCGGTGGATCTGCAGCCCTGGCTCGGAGCAATGGGACACTTAATCCTCATCCACGAGGATGCAACAACGTTCGTTCATAGCCATCCGGACGAGTCCGACCCTGCAAACGGCAAGGATGGCACGCTTACATTCCTCGGCAGGCTTCCGAAGGCAGGCTGGTACCGTGGCTGGGTGCAGTTTCAGCGCGAAGGCAAGGTTCATACCGCCATGTTCACCCTGAATGCGGGAGCGATGAAATGAGGCGGCCTGCACTGCTCTTTTGTCTGCTGCCAATGCTAGCGCCTGCTGTGGCGCTTTCTCACGAGGACGACGACATAGCGAAGAAGCCTCCCACCAAGGCCGCCAAGGAGCTGGCCTCAGCTCGCAAGAAACTCGACGCTGCAAAGGCGGCCATCTCGGCTGAGGGCAAGCTGGCCTGCTGCATCAAGCCGGCAAAGGGAGTGAAGTCCGACGGCTGTGACCGCTGCATCACCGAGCGTGGCTACTGCTCGTGCGCGGCAAATCTCGCCTCGGGTAAGGGAGTGTGCGGCGAGTGCCTGGGCGGCTGGCGCGGCGGTCGGGGACTGTTTCCGGGCATCCAAGCCTCTTCAGTCACGCTGCTGCCAAGCACAGACTGGTCCCCAGCAATCGAGCCGGCCGAGCCCGCCAAGGGCCTGCTTGCCGAGTACCGGTCAATCCTCCTCGGCGCCAAGAAGACACTGGTGACCGAGGGCCGCTTCGCTTGCTGCGTCGGCAAAGGGGGCTGCGACGAGTGCGCCTTCGAGGCTTCGTGCGCCTGTTCGCGCAAGGCAGCGAACCCGAAGAGCAAGGGAGTCTGTAGTCAGTGCTTCGAGGGACTGCATGCGGGGCACGGGCGAATTGACGGGATGGACCTCGCATCCGTTCGACTGGACCCAGGAGGGCACGACGAGATGCAGGCTTTCGCGGGCATCCCGATGCAGCGAGAAGGCTCCGGCACCTCCTGGCTGCCCGATGCGAGCCCAATGGAGGGTGCGCACTCCGCAGCCGGTAACGGCTGGAGCCGAATGCTGCACTATCGGCTGGGAATAGCCTACGATCATCAGTCCGGGCCGCGCGGCGACGAGCAGTTCAACTCCCTCAACTGGGGCATGGCCATGCTGCGGCGAACCACAGCCTCTGATGATCTGACTCTGCGCGGCATGCTGAGCCTCGAACCTCTCACGGTCGGTTCGCGCGGCTATCCGCTCCTTCTGCAAACGGGCGAGCGATACGGCGGCAGTCCGCTGCTGGACAGGCAGCATCCGCACGACCTTGTGATGGAGGCCGCCGCCCGATACCGCAGGCAGACGGGGCCGAAGACCAGCGTGATGATCTACGGCGGACCTGCGGCGGAACCTGCGCTTGGCCCTCCCGCCTACATGCACAGGCCGTCCTCGCTCGGCAACCCCTTGGCCCCGATCGGCCACCACTGGCAGGATGGCTCACATGTCACGTTCGGGGCCGCCACTTTGGGCGTGGCGCATGGGCCGCTTCAGCTTGAAGGATCGGCCTTCACCGGCAGGGAGCCGGACGAGCACCGCTGGAACTTCGATCGCATCCGCCTCGATTCCGCCTCTTCACGCCTTTCCTGGAACCCTGGCAGGCAATGGGCGCTGCAGGCCTCCTACGGTTCACTCAACAACCCGGAGAGCCACTCGCCCGCGGAGCACCTGAATCGCTCTAGCCTGAGCGCGCTCTACTCAACGAACCTCGGGAACGGAACTGCAATTCACGCCGGGTTGGTTTGGGGACGCAATCGCTCCGAGGGGCGAGCGACCGATTCCTGGCTCATTGAAGCGGCGCACGTTTCCCGACGCGGGGATACGCTCTTCGGACGGTTTGAGTGGGTCGATAAGCTCGGTTCGGAAATACGAGCGGGACCCGGCGATGCTCGAAACAGCCTGCGCCAACTGACGCTTGGCGGCCTGCGAGAGCTGAACCCAGGCGGCAAGACGAGCGTGGGGGTTGGCGCGGCAGTGACCTTCAACCGCGTTCCGTCCGCGCTGAGGTCGACCTATGGCTCCAGCCCGAAAGGCCTGTGGCTCTTTCTTCGCATTGCGCCAGGGAAGGAATAACGAGCCCCGGGCCGAAAAGGAGAGGCGTCCGCCAATTCCGCACGGAAGAGACCTTACCATGCCCGCGCCTCCCGACCTAAGCAGGCTCACTGAACAGGACCACGCACGCCTAGCACATGCTGTCATGGTGCGGCAGGCGTCGCTCAGTATTCGTGTCGCAGCCGTATTCATCGTGATGCTGTTTGGGTTGCCGCTCGTGAACCACTTCTTGCCCGAGATTGCCAACACCCCGGTGCTCGGCTTCACAGCCACCTGGCTCTTTCTTGGCGTGCTCTTCTACCCGATCACGTGGGTGCTATCGGCCTATTTCGTGAAGCAGTCGGACCGCATTGAGGCCGAGTGCAGCGACTGGCGGGCGGTGCTGGGGGAAGAGGCGGGTGAACCGCTGGAGCCAGAGGGAGTGGGCGATGTGAAGCCTGCTTTCATCAAGGATGAGGCGGAATGACGGCGGCACAGTGGATACCGCTCGCATTCGTCATTCTCGTGGTGGTTGGCACCATCGGCCTTGGGCTATGGACCACTCGCCTGTCCAAGACTGCGAGCGACTTTTTCGTAGCGGGCCGCTCGGTAAGCGTCTTCTGGAATGCCTCGGCAATCTCCGGCGAGTACCTCAGCGCGGCCTCGTTCATGGGCGTAGCCGGCCTGCTGATGAAGAACGGCTACGATGTGCTCTGGTACCCGGTCTGCTACGCCGCCGGCTACCTCTTCCTGCTGCTCTTTATTGCCGGTCCGCTGCGCAGGTTCGGCGCCTACACCATCCCAGACTTTGCCGAGGGCAGGTTCGACAGTCCTCTGTTTCGCAAGATAGCGGTCACGTTCGTGCTCTTCATCGGCTTCTTCTACACCATGCCGCAGATGAAGGGCGCGGGAGTGGTGATGGGCTCCATCCTGGGCTGGCCGTATTGGGCGGGCATCGCGGTGGTGGGAGCCGTCATCACCTTCAATGTCGCCCTCGGCGGGATGAAGGGCATCACGTTCGTCCAGGCGTTTCAGTATTGGGCGAAGATGTTCGCCATCGCCGCGCCTGTTTTCGTGTTGATGTCGGTTTATGGTTCCTACAACAGTAAGCTCGCGAGCAACTCTGCGGCACCTGCGGGTGTACCTCGGCTCGAAAAGGAGACCACTCTCAAGTTTAAGGGCAAGCAAGACACGCCTGCGAGCGTGGTTGCCTTCTCGGCAGCCGCGCCAACGACAATTCGATTTCCCGAGGGCGCGCTCATTGACAGCGTCACATCCGCTGTCAAGCTCAAGGAAGATGAGGTCGTCAACATAGGTATAACTGGGGTCACGTCCGCATTGCCTGGCTTTGCCGGCGCTCCATTTGCTGCGCCAAACGGCGGATCGGTGACGCTCACGCCATCCGAGGTCATGCAGGGCGGAAAGCCGGTTCTGAAGGACGGTAAACCGATTAAGTCCGGCATGAAGATTGAGTTTGGCAAGCCAACCATTGGAGTTCTTCCGGCTGGAGCTGCCGTTCCAAATGCGCCGAACAACAAGAAGTGGCTCGAGCCTTTTGGAACGCTCACCAGCAAGTGGGGCTATCCGCTGCTCTACACCTACTCGCTCATCATCGCGCTGGTTTGCGGTACGGCCGGCCTGCCGCACATCCTGGTGCGGTTCTACACGAATCCAGATGGCCGCGCAGCGAAGCGGACAACACTCTGGGTGATGGTGCTCATTGGCACGTTCTACCTGTTCCCGCCCATCTGGGGAGCGCTGGGGCGGTCGGTCATTCCCGAGCTGTATGCCAACAACACGACCGACAGCGTCGTCATCAAGCTCCCGCAGATGATGGGCGGAACGATGGGGCCGATCCTCACGGGCATCACCAGCGCCGGGGCGTTCGCGGCGTTTATGTCCACCTTCTCCGGCCTGCTGGTAAGCATGTCCGGAGCTATGGCGCACGACATCTACGGCAAGATTCTCCGCCCAGGCGCCTCGTCGGAATCACGCCTTAACGCATTCAAAGTGAGCGCAGTGGTCTTCGGGGCCGTGGCGATGGTATTGGGACTGGCCGTGGAGACGTTCGACATCAACATGATGGTGGGCTGGGCCTTCGCAATCGCCGCTGCGAGCTACTTCCCGCTGCTGCTTCTCGGGTCTTGGTGGCGCGGACTCACGAAGTACG
>VFKD01000429.1 GCA_009885735.1 bacterium | reverse complement strand
CACCAGCATGTTCTCTGGGTCCGCAGCGAACGACTGCGGCACGAATTGACTCGACTGCTTGTAGGTGTTCGAGAGCATAAGAAGGCGATGCAGCTTCTTGATAGACCATCCGCTCTCCACGAATCGCGACGACAGGTAGTCGAGAAGCTCCGGGTGGGTGGGCTTATCACCCCTCGTTGCGAAGTCGCTTGGAGTGCGCACCAGGCCGTTTCCAAAGTGATTCAGCCAGATGCGGTTCACCATCACCCGCGCGGTAAGCGGATTGTCCTTGGATGCAATGGCCTGAGCAAGCTCCAGTCGGCCGCTGCCCTCTTTGAACTCCTTGCGCTCTGGTCCGCTGAGAATTTGCAGGTAGGCTCGCGGCGTGTTTGGGCCTGGATTTTGCGGATTGCCGCGCTTGAACACGCGAGGCTCAACGGGCCGCTCTGTGTCCTGCATGGCCATCGCAAATTCAGGAGTTGGCGGAGGACTCTTGGTTAGCTCCGCAAGCTTTGCTTCTAGCCCACTCATCTTTGCAACGGATTCCTTCTCGAAGAACGGAAGAAGGGCCTTGCGGTCCGGCTCTTCCGGCTGCATGCCCACGCGGAACTTCTGCAGTATCTTCTTCGCCGCCTCTGGAACGGTGGAATCGTTTGCCCTCACCTTCGCACGAAGTGCGCCAATCTGCGACTGCAATGTTCCGGTGAGCTGCTTCTGGGTATCAATTACCTTGGCATTGTATTCCTCGAACGGCGCCGACAAGGCGCGCGGCGAGATCGTGGGCGGCGGATTCGACTCGGTTGAGCTTGCAAAGATGCCGTAAAGCGAATAGTAGTCCTTTGTTGGAAACGGGTCAAACTTGTGGTCGTGGCAGCGGGCGCAGTTCACCGTCAGCGCCTGGAAGCCCCGCATGGTTACGTCGATTCGGTCGTCGATGATATCGTGGGCGTTGTTCAGGAATCGCCTGCCAACCGTAAGGAATCCCATCGCAGCAAGTGGCCGACGGTCCTCGCCAAGCTCCAGCCGGTCCGCGGCAAGCTGCTGAATAATGAACTGGTCGTAGGGCAGATCCTCGTTGAACGCGCGGATTACCCATTCGCGGTAGGTGTAGGCGTTCGGATACATCCGATCTTCCGTGAACACATACCCCTTCGAGTCGGCATACCTAGCAACGTCTAGCCAATATCTGGCCCATCTCTCACCGTAGTGCTTCGACGCCAGAAGCGAGTCCACCAGGTTCGGCCAGGCCTCCGGCGACTTGTCGTTAACGAATGCGTCCACCTGTTCAAGCGTAGGCGGCAGGCCAAGGAGGTCGAAATAGGCTCGGCGGGCGAGCGTTCTTCGGTCCGCGGGCGGCGCAGGAGCGATCTTCTTTGCCTCAAGTTTGGCAAGGATGAACCGATCTACAGGCGACACGGCCCAGCCGGCTCTCTTGACCTTGGGTATCGTCGGCATTCGCACCGGCTGGAACGACCAGAACTTGCGCTGTTCGTCGGTAATGAAGTAGTCGCCTGCCTCCGCGGCCTTCTTCGCTGCTTCGGACACCTTCGCACCCGGCCAAGGCACCCCCATCTTGACCCAGTCAACTAGGATGGCGATCTGCTCCGGCTTGAGCTTGCCCGTAGGTGGCATCTTGATCTTGCCCATGAATGACACCACGTGCAATAGCGCGCTCTTCGAGGGGTCACCAGCAGTCACCAATGGACCCGCAGAGGTCTTCTTGAACAGCGAAACAGGGTCGTCCAGCCGAACTCCAGACTGTGCCAGCTTGTCGCCATGGCAGGAGACGCAGGCGGCTATGAGAAGTGGGCGTACCTTCGCCTCAAAGAACTCGGCCTGGGCAGGTGTAATCTTGGTGGGAGCCTGTGTTGCGCCACCTGTGCCGGACAGTCCTATCACTAGCGCCGCAGGCGCACATATCGCTGCAAGCGCTCCCAAATATCGTCTCATGTCTTCCGCTCCCCGCAATTCGGCTTGTAGTACACATCTCTCAAAATACTGACGCCTGCGCCGGACAGGCTGTTACAGCGCAAATGTACATGCGTGCATTGTCTCCACCCGCTGAGACACGCATGACGTCTATATCTTACTCTTATTTGCACGAGCATCACCCTCACGACTCACTCGCTGCCGTACCCATCCTCTCGAATGGCACTCCCAAGCGAGCCGCGAACTTCTCTTCCAGCCGCGCCGCTTCGTCGGCGATATTCGCGTTCGGCCCGACAAAGCTTACAAGGTGTATCGGCGCGTGTGTCGGGTCCTTCACGCTGATCCAAAGCTCGCACTGCCCCTTCGCCTTGGTGGACGGGCTCATCCTGCGGCTCTGAGGCGGACCAATCACTCTCGACATCTCGCTGAACAAGATGGTCTCGCACACCGGCTTGCCGAAGAGCCGTCGCGTGCGGATCACCTGTTGGTCGCAGAAGTTGAACTCGACCTTATCAACGTGCCGGGAGAGCCCAATTCCAATCACGAGCAGTGCAAGTGCCATCACCCCAAACATTGCGACGCCCCAGAGCGGCACATCGGGACGACCCACCACAACAGTGAAGCCGAGAAAGATGACGAACGACACAAAGAAGAAGTAGAACAGGCCGGCAGGAAGCCGTCCGGACACGACCTCGAAGGTCGCGCCGGCTTCGTCGAGGTGCTGCAGCGTGAGCACTGTCCTAGCTCTTCACAGTCTCTATGCGATCTCGGTGTTGAGCTTGGCGATGAGATCCGCAAGGGACATTGCGCCAAGGTCACCCTCGCCACGCTTGCGCACGGACACAACCCCAGCCTCCGCGTCTCGCTTTCCCATGATGATCATGTACGGCGACTTCTGCACCTCCGCCTCGGCGATCTTCTTGCCAACGCGCTCGGATCGAGCGTCGATCTCAACTCGGAAGCCGGCAGCACGGAGCTCGGAAGCCACGCCCGCGGCGTACTCTGCTTGACCGTCGCTTATCGGCAGCAGCAGCACCTGAATTGGAGCAAGCCAGAGCGGAAAGGCTCCGGCATACTGCTCGATGAGCAGGCCCAGGAAGCGTTCCGTCGAGCCGGTTACTGCCCGATGCAGCACAACGGGTGTCTTGCGATTGCCCTCCTCGTCTACAT
>VFKD01000334.1 GCA_009885735.1 bacterium | reverse complement strand
CGTACTTTACGCCGGGAGGCCGCATGAGTCGGACGGACTGTCCGCTAGCTCGTTCAACATTCGTGGTGCAGTGGTCGATCTCCTTGCGCACTTGATCTGGGCGCAGTTTCGTCAGCCGAAGATGCGTCTGCGTGTGGTTTGCGACCTCGTGGCCCTCGTCCAGCATGCGTCGAACTAGCTCCGGGCGCTCCTTGACCTTCTCTCCCACAACGAAGAAAGTAGCTGGAACGCCGAGGGTCTTCAAGGTGTCGAGCATGCGAGGACAGACGTCGGCATGAGGTCCGTCGTCTATCGTGAGAGCGATCTCCGGCAAGTCTCGGTTGCCGTGATGCAGAATGCCATCTTTGTGAGAGTAGAGGTCTTGTCCGTGCGCCCGCCTCCACCAGTAGGCGAGATTCAGGGCGTCCTCCAGCGGGATGGTGCGGTGGCGATTCCACTGAAAGAGGCTCAGAACAACCGCGACTACGCAGGCCGCAAGGATGAGCAGCCCGTTGCGAGACCGGAAGTTGAATCGTGGGAAATGGATTCTGGGCATATTCAGCAGACTCTACCACAAGTCGGTTGACCGGCAGGAGCGCGTCCTCCACTCTAGACCCGTGGAGAGAAATCACGATCAACCCAAGAGCAGGTCTGCCACTGCTGGTATCGCTCGAGGCAATGGCAGACCCGGTTCTACGGTGCGCTGGACTCTACGGCACTACGGATACGGCGGAACCGCAGGCGACGTGTAACCGAGCGCTACTACACCAGCGCCTGGTGCGAAGCCCACTGCCGCTGCGAATGCGACGGCTTCATCCTGATCGACCGCGTCACCGCTCACTCCTACGCCGCCGATGAGTTTGCCTCCCTTATACAGGGCAACGCCGCCGGGAAATGTGATGATCCCGTTGCGATGCTCTGGACCCCCTGTGATTCCGACCTGATTCGAGCTGCCGATGCCCCAGAGCGGACCGGCGCCGCCCGATCCGTCCGGATTGTGCGCCTGCGAGAGGATTCCGACGATGCGACTCGTCAGTGCATTCTCATTGCTCGAGAAGAACGCTGCGGTTCTTGCCTTGGCGATGGCAATGTCAATGGAGCCAACCCAAGCATCCGGCTGCGCATACACCTTCACGAGCTTGCCGTCGCGGCCCACAACGGCCACGACCATCTTCGTGGCGCGCTTCGGCCCGGCTACCGCGTCTACGCTCCGCAGTCCCGAAGCGCTGGCGGTCACGTTGGCGCTTGCTACGCCCTGGCTGATGATCTTGGCTGCGTCCTTTGGGCTAACCTGCGCAAAGGACGCAGCCGGACTCAGCAGCATAGCAGACATTGCGACCATACTCACGACACCGGAGAGCGCGACGGCGGGGCGCCACGTACGAGGAACGGCCTTCATTGGTCCAACCTCCCATTGGTAATTGTGGCGATACTATCTTGCCATGCCTGGTTCATCCAGGCTTGACTTCTATTACGGCGAACGGCATACAGGTTCCTGCTGCGAGCAAAATTGCAGGAGAGCCCAGTGTTTTCCGAGAAGATCACTATCATCTGCCCCTGTGAGGATACTTTGCCTCGGTTGAAGCAATTAGCTCCACTCGCGCTTGTGCTGGCCCTTGCCTGCAACGGTGTGCATGCGCTCTCTGCGCAGATACGGAAGCCCACCGTATTGCAGTCAGCGGCGATCTGGTGGGCTTATCGGAAACCAGTGCTGCCTGCCATCCCTCACGTGCGCGACTCTGCTTGGACCCGCAACCCAATCGATGCGTTCATCCTCGCCAAGTTGGAGAGTAGAGGCCTCAGGCCCGCGCCTCCAGCCGACCGACGCACGCTCATTCGCAGGGTCTACTTCGACCTCATTGGGCTGCCTCCCGCGTCGGAGCGCGTGGATCGCTTTGTGGCGGATGCCGATCCCAAGGCCTATGCAAAGCTCATCGACGAGCTGCTGGGGTCTCCTCAATACGGTGAGCGATGGGGGAGACACTGGCTCGATGTGGCGAGATATGCCGACTCCGGCGGCTACGAGACCGACATCTACTACAAGAATGCATGGCGATATCGCGACTATGTGATCAAGTCGTTCAATTCGGACAAGCCGTATGATCGGTTTGTGCAGGAGCAGATCGCCGGGGACGAGTTGTGGCCCGGCACGCTGGAGCTGGCAGGCAGCTACACGATTCCGGAGGCGAGCCTGCGATCCTTGGACGCGCGGACGGGAACTGGGATCTACACGTTCTATCCGCAGATCCATGAATCCAACATGGATGCCAAGATAATCTCAAACGAAAGACTGACGGACTGGGTGGACACTACCGCCTCCGTCTTCATGGGCGCCACGCTTGGCTGCGCGCGGTGCCACGACCACAAGACGGATCCGTTTACCCAGCGGGACTACTATGCATTTCAGGCGATCTTCGCGCCGAGCCGCGAGGAGGAGGTAGCCATAATCGACCCGATGGGCGTGGCTGACTTTCGGCAGCACTATCCGCGCGTGATAGCCGCGGATGAGGCACGCAAGGCTCTACAGCTTTTTCTGAAGAGTGTTGGAAGCCGCCCACTGACTGCGACGGAGCAGCAGGAGCGGGCGAGACTGAATGAACAGTTGGCGACCTCCATTCTGAGCCTGCCTCCGGCAACCGCACAAGGCGTCGCGTTCGATGGATTGTTCGAAGTGCCTGCCATTTCGGCGCTGGGACACCATGTCCCAGCGCTCATTCCACCGATCCATCTGCTGGGTCGAGGCGAGCTCAGCCAGCGCAGGGAGAAGGTCGCTCCAGCGCTTCCGGCCGTGCTCCGCGATGAAAGTGCAGGGTCCGTAAGGTTCCGAAATCCATTTGCGTACAGAAAGGAACTTGCGCTCTGGCTGACCCAGCCTGGTCATCCTCTCACTGCCCGCGTGCTCGTAAATCGCGTCTGGCAGGGGCACTTCGGCAGAGGCATTGTGGCCACGCCAAACGACTTTGGGCATATGGGTCTCAGTCCGTCCCATCCAGAACTGCTGGACTGGCTAGCCGTCGCCTTCACCTCACCTGTCGAAGCGAGAGGAAAGTCGCCTGCAGGAGCGTCAGAAATAAGACCTGCGCTGCTACAACGTCCTCCGAGCAAATG
>VFKD01000357.1 GCA_009885735.1 bacterium | reverse complement strand
CGGAGTGAGGTAGGGAGTTCGCGGAGGGTGGCGCACCTCAGCTGGTCACATTAATGGCACTGTCGCGCTGAGACGCAGCGGCGCAGAGAACGGCAACGGCTCAATACATCGATGGACAGGATGACCAGGATAACGGCCTTATCTTGCTTATCCTGTCCATCCATGCCAATACGTCCTTTCACAAAGAAGGCAAGGTAAACAACATGCGCACTCGATCCATTTCCATTCTCTCTCTCGCCGTTGCAGCATGCATCGCGGCGCTCGTCGGCTGCGGTGGCAGCGGCGGAGGCGGCGCAGCCGAGCAGACCCTGAGTTTTGGGTCGCTCACCACCCGCATCGCGGGTACCGTCCAGCCGCCCGTCACCAGCAGCGGGCGCGAAGCGGCTGTCACCGGCGTGGCCGGCGCCAACATCACGGCAATGATGCTCGAAGACACGTCGCCCTCCCTGGCCGAAACTCGGATCGCGTTCAGTCGCTTTAGGGACACGAAATTCGGAATATATACCATGAATGCAGACGGCACAGGTGAGACTCGGATCACGGCCAATGCCATTGATGACACCGAACCTGCGTGGTCGCCGGATGGCAAGAGAATCGCCTTCAAGAGCAATCGGGATGGGAACGAAGAGATTTACACGATGAACGCCGACGGCACTAACCCGGTCCGTCTCACGAACAACGCCTCAAGGGACGAACATCCTGCCTGGTCGCCGTATGGCACGAGTCTCGTCTTCACGAGCAGCCGGGATGGGAACGAAGAGATATATGCAATGGCTGCCGACAACACGGAGCAAACACGCCTTTCGGGCAATGCATCGATTGACCAACATCCGGTTTACTCGCCGGACGGCCAAAGAATCGCCTTCGTGAGCTGGCGCGATGGCGGAACCGCCGAGATATACGTCATGAGGCCCGACGGCAGCGGCCAGACTCGCCTCACGAACAATTCGGTGTTCGACGGCTTTCCTGCCTGGTCTCCAGATGGCTCGAAGATCGTCTTCCAGAGTGCTCGGGATGGGAATGACGAAATCTACGTCATGAACTCCGACTTCGGATCGAGCCAGACGCGGCTCACGAACAACGCCGGAGTAGACCGCGAGCCCGACTGGTCGCCGGACGGCTCGAAGATCGCTTTCATGAGTTATCGGGATGGCAACTTCGAGATCTATTCGATGAACGCCAACGGCACGACCCAAACCCGATTAACTTCGAACCTGGAGAACGAGTATGCGGTTGCTTGGGGTCCGTTTACACCTCGGCGCACGCTGATCGGCGCGGGCGGAAGCATGGGGACGAATGCGTCGGGCTTCCTCTTCGGCCAATCGCATAGGGAACTACGCAGTCTCTTGGTTTTCGACGCTCTCACCCGCACCTCCAGCCGCGTGAAGGCGCAGACGGCGCAGTCGGAACCCGGTCCCAATGTCATCTTCAGTCTCTCGGCCGACAGCATCAACCGCCTCGCTTATATCAACCTCACTGCCGCCTCACAGAGAGTGATAACGGTTGTCGGAACGGGAGGAGGGACCGCCACCGCCACCGACGCACTAGTCAGCTTCGATTCCAATGACGCGCTGGTGACGGCCGTCCTCCCATACACCGCCAACCGCTCTCCCGCTCCCGCCATTACGGAGGAGAAGGGCGTGCGGGTGCTGCGAGGCAGTTTCCTGGGCGCGTGGGACGGCAAGGGAGTGAACCGTGCTCCGAACGGGGCGTCGGAGGTTCGGCTGGACGCGAGGACGGGGGAGATTCTCGCGGTGAAGTAGTGGTTCTAAAGGTGAATGGGACCGGTTTTCGGTCCACCACATCACATGAATACAAGGTGAATAAAATGCGCAATCTATCCATTCCCGTCGTCCGTCTTACCGCTGCAGTATGCTGCGTGGCGCTCGTCGGCTGCGGAGGCAGCGGCCCAGGCAGCGGGGCCGAGCAGACCCTGAGTTTCGGGTCGCTCACCACCCGCATTGCGGGCACGGTCCAGCCCCCGGTAACGAGCGGGGAGGCCGGAGTGGTCGTCACCGGCGTGGCCGGCGGCAATATCACCGCCTTGACGCTGCAAGACACCTCCCCGACCCTGGTCGAGACCCGGATCGCCTACACGAGCTCTCGAGATGCAAACCGCGAAGTGTACGTTATGAATGCCGACGGTACAAACCAGACGAATCTCACCAACAACGCCGCACTCGACTATCTGCCTGCGTGGTCGATGGACGGCTCAAAGATCGCCTTCACGAGCACGCGCGATGGAAACGACGAAGTATTCGTCATGAACGCCGATGGCTCGAACCAGACGAACCTCACGAATGACGCGGGGGACGACGGCGAGGCTGCCTGGTCACCGGATGGCACGAAGATCGCTTTCTCGACCTATCGGGACAGCAACTACGAAGTGTACGTTATGAACCCGGACGGCACAAACCTGGCAAATCTCACAAACAATGCTGCCAATGATTTTGAGCCTGCCTGGTCGCCGGACGGCTCAAAAATCACCTTCACAAGTGATCGGGACGGCGACTACAACATATATTTCATGTATGCAGACGGCACGAGTCAGACGCGCGTCACGACCAACGCCGCAACCGATGATCGTCCTTCCTGGTCGCCGGACGGCACGAAGATCGCCTTCACGAGCACGCGCGATGGAAACTCCGAAGTGTACGTCATGAACGCCGACGGCACGGGGCAGATGCGGCTCACGAACAACGCTGTTGTAGATTACGATCCTGCGTGGTCGCCGGACGGCTCAAAGATCACCTTCTCGAGCTATCGGGATAGCGACTATGAAGTCTACGTCATGAACGCCGACGGCACGGGGCAGGTGCGCCTCACGACTGCCCCCTCACTGGATTTTGAGCCTGCCTGGGGCCCTTTCACCCAGACACGTACGCTCGTAGGCTCGGGCGGCAGCATGGGAACGAATGCGGCGGGGTTCCTCTTCGGCCAGTCGCACAAGGAGGTCCGGAGCCTTGTCGCCTTCGACGCTCTGAATCGCAGCTCGGCCCGCGTGAAGGCGCAGACGGGCCTGGGCGGCGGCCTGCCTAATGTTGTCTTCAGTGTTTCCGCCGACAGCATCACCAGGCTGAGTTACACAAACATCACCGATGTCGTCCCGACCGTGGTGAAGGTAGTCGGGACCGGTGCAAGCATCCTGACGGCAACCGACGCCATCGTCAGCTTCGATTCCGCCGACGGGCTGGTGTCCGCGGTGCTTCCTTACACCTCGAACCGCTCTGGCGCGCCGACCTTCTCGCTGGAGAACGGGACCCGCGTGATCCGAGGCAGCTTCCTGGGCGCCTGGGACGGCAAGGGAGTGAACCGCGCCCCGAACGGTGCAAGCGAGGTGCGGCTGGACGCGCGGACAGGCGCCATCGTCTCGATAAAGTGATTCCCGCAGCTCTTTCGCGCTGCTTGGAACTGGGTGCACTGCGGTAGAATAGAAAATGCGATGAATCTGGAGGGAGCCATGGCGGCCGGAACAATAGAAGAGCGATTAGCCGAGGTCGAAGAGCAGGTCGCCCGTCTGCAGCGGGACAAAGAGCGTGCGAACGGCACCCCTTGGCTGGATGAGTGGTTCGGCGCGTTTAAGGACGACCCGGTTTACGAGGAAGCGATGCGGCTAGGTCGCGAATGGCGTGAGTCGCACGGCTTCGATGATTTATCAGAAGAAGATATAAACAGAAGCCACCCACACGATGGAGCCGGCAATCATGCCCCTCGTTCTACTTGACACCGACCACATCTCGTTGATGGACAGAGGCGGACTGGAGGGCGGCAGGATCCTCGCGCGGTTGGCCCGCATGCCCCCGGACGACTTTGCCACCACAATCGTGACCTATGAGGAGCAGATTCGCGGCTGGCTGGCTATTAGCTCTCAGGCGCGTACCGAGCCCCAGCGTATCGGCGCCTTCCAACGTCTGAAGCGGCATCTGTTCTTCTTCTGTAAACTGACCGTCGTCGACTACGATGGCCAAGCGTCGGAACTCTTCGTTCGTCTGCGGAACGAGGGCGTTCGTGTGAAGACAAAAGACCTTCAAATCGCCGCTATCGCCCTCGCAAACAACGCCACCCTACTCACTCGCAATCTCTCCGACTTCGGTAAGGTTCCCGGCCTTCGCGTGGAGGATTGGTCCGCATAACGGCCGGCGCTACGCGGCAGGCAGAGGTCCGGACGCCACGAGCTTCTTCTCTCTGGAATCGACGCGAAGACTCATGCCCTCTAGCGTACGCGCACCTAGAGGATGGAGGTCGCCGGGCTCCGCGAAGACCACCTCATCCACCGTAAACTGCTTGGAACGGGGCGTGCGCTGCGGTAGAATAGAAAAGTGATGAACCTGGAGGGAGCCATGGCAGCTGGAACAATAGAAGAACGCCTAGCGAAGCTGGAAGAGCAGGTCGCGCGTTTGCAGGTCGAGAAGGGTTGCGCGACCGAGGTGCAGTGGTGGCAAAAGCGGTTTGGGGCCTTTAAGGACAATCCCTATTACGATGCTATAGTTGAGGCTGGGGCAGAGTATCGTCGGTCGCAACCAACCGCTGCCGACCAGGACGCGGAAGATGTATCTCCTGGACTCTGATCTTCTCTCGTTAATCGATCGGGGAGGTGCAGAGGGTCTGCGTATCCAGGATCGTCTACAACACCTGCCCGACGGTCAGATATCGCTCTGTATCGTTACATACGAGGAACAGGTGCGCGGCTGGATGGCCCAAATTGCGAAAGCGCATTCGGTGACCGCACAGAAGAGATGGTACGCGGAGCTTGATCACTTGCGCGATGCATACTGCAACCTGCCAGTCTTGCCTTTCGACGATGCTGCAATAGCCCAATTCCAGGGCCTGTGGATCCAGCGACTTCGCATTGGAACGATGGACCTCAAGATCGCGGCCATCGCCCTAGCAAACAACGCAACCCTCCTCACCCGCAATATCTCCGACTTCGGTAAGGTTCCCGGCCTTCGCGTGGAGGATTGGTCCGCATAACGGCCGGCGCTAAGCGGCAGGCAGGGGTCTGGACGCCACGAGCTTCTTCTCTCTGGGATCGACTCGAAGACTCATGCCATCCAGGGTACGTGCTCCTAGAATGTGGAGGTCGCCGGACTCCGCGAAGACCACCTCATCCACCGTAAACTGCGTATCGAACCGGATGATGGCGAAACCGACGTTGCGCGTAATACGGGTCCCATTTGCCATTTGGAACTCCAGGTCCTTTTTCTCACGGGCGATATCGATCTTTTCCAGCGACCTCGCGGGGACCCACGTATACTCGCTACCCGCGTCGACCAGCATGCTTCGCATCACGGTAGACTTGGTCCGATCCACGATGTTTTCGATTTTGCACGTAACGCGAAACGTTTCCATTCCTGGATCCAGCCCTTCCAGTAGATGTGCGCTCAACGTTTATGATACCAAGTTTCGGTCCGGTCTAACTCGCACCGGTGTGGCTCGCGCCACCCGAATTTTCGCTGGTCTTCAGGCGAGTCAATCTCCGGCGGGCGATCTCGACGGTGCGATTCCGCACCAAGTAGCGATGTGTCGCGCCAGGATGGCAGCTGCGGTTTCGACCTCGCCCAACGCAATCTTCTCGCCGGCTGAGTGCGCGTGGCGAATGTCACCGGGACCAAAGACCACGGTGTGGATTCCCGCGCGGAGCGCGTAGAGCCGTGCATCGCATGAGACGTTCCAGCCCAGCACATCGGCTCCTGTTCCATGGGCAAGGCACGCCTCACGGAGTGATTCGACAGCCGGATGAGCTGGATCGCACGCATAGGCATCATTGCGCAGCTTTGGAAAGTCAATCGTGTGATGGGCTGCGATCCACGGGTCCGGGTGTTGATCCAGGATAGCTTGAAGCTCGTTCTCGATGTCCACCATCCGCCGGTTGGGCAGGAACCCCACGCCCCCCTCCATCTCGCACCATCCTGCAGCCATGGAGGGCCACTCGCCTCCGCGGATGGTCCCGAGATTCAGCTGAACGGGGTGGCTGTACGATTCGAAGAGCGGCACCCCTGTGCTCTCGGCAATGAGCCGCTGCTCGAACTCCAACAGGCCAGGGATGAGCGTGGCCATCTTCTCGATCGCGTTGACTCCCTCGTGCCTCCGGCCCATGTGAACCGGCTTGCCGTCGATGCGAATGTGAAACCACGTCGCGCCCCGGCAGGCGGGATGGATCGCGAGCTGCGTCGGCTCCAGGACCACCGCAGCATCCGCCGTATCGCCTGCGAGGATGCCTGCGAGCGCTCCGTTGCCGCCGATCTCCTCCTCAATGACGATGCGGATTCGCAGGTTACCCAGGAGCTTAACATCAAGGTCTGAGAGAGCCGCCAACGCAAGCCACATCACGGCAATCTGGCCCTTACAATCGCATGCGCCTCGACCGAAGACCTCACCCTCAATCCATCT
>VFKD01000447.1 GCA_009885735.1 bacterium | reverse complement strand
TTCGGGCATGTCGCTGATTTGCTGGAAGCAACAAGGGGATTTGAGGACAAGGGAATCGAGTGGGACTATTGGCATCGGCTGATGAACCTTCAGGTTCTTACGCTTCGAGGCCACTCGGGAGCCATCAACCGTGCAGTCTACTCGCCGGATGGTCGGCGGATCCTAACATCAAGCAAGGACGGCACGGCGCGCATTTGGGACTCGGCAACGGGACACGTGCTACATGTCCTTGAGGGGCATACGAACGAGATCGAACATGCAGCCTTCTCTCCTGACGGCCGCACGATGGTGACTGCGAGTTACGACAACACTGCCCGCATCTGGGATGCGGCGACGGGCCGCGAAGTAAGCGTGCTCAAGGGGCACACGAAAGAAGTCAACGACGCGGCCTTTGCGCAGGACGGCCGAAGGATTGTCACGGTGAGCAGCGACAACACAGGCCGCGTCTGGGATGCGGCAACCGGCCGCGATGTCGAGATACTAAAGGGTCATACCAAGCGGGTCAACTATGTGGTGTTCTCGCCGGATAGTAGAAGTGTTGTCACAACGAGCGATGACAACACGGCCCGCGTCTGGGATGTGGGGACCGGACGGGAAACCGCCGTGCTCCTGGGGCATGTTAAGAAGGTGTATCGCGCCGCCTTCTCCCCGGATGGTCGCCGAATTGTCACAACGAGCGCAGACTACACCGCCCGCATATGGGCTGCGGCAACGGGACGCACAATCAAAGTGCTCAAGGGCCACATTGGGGATGTGGTCACCGCCACGTTCTCACCGGACGGCCGGAGGATACTAACGGCAAGCTGGGAGACTACCGCCCGCATCTGGGACGCGGTAACCGGACGCAATGCCCTCGAGCTCACGGGACACAACACATCGATAGAAAACGCGGTCTTCTCCCCGGACGGTCTACAGATCGTGACGGCGGGCTGCGACTGTACTGCCCGCGTCTGGGATGCGACAACGGGAAAGAATACCGCCGTGCTTCTGGGCCATTCCGGATGGGTCACGGCTGCCTTTTCGCCAGATGGCAGGCGGATCGTGACTGCTAGCTTGGACCACACCGCCCGCGTCTGGGATGCGAAGACAGACCGCACCAGCGCCGTGCTTAATGGACATGCAGGTAAGGTTACCGGAGCCGCCTTCTCTCCAGACGGCCGACGAGTCCTTACGACAAGCCTCGACCACACCGCCCGTGTTTGGGATGCTGTGACGGGGTGCGAATCAGTCACTCAGTATGCGCCGGTAACCAGGGCTAATCGCGCAATGTTCTCGCCTAACGGCAAAATGATCGTAATCGTGACCACGGACAACACGACCAGGATATTGGATGTGGCAACCGGACATGAAATCGCCGCGCCTATAGGACACCTGGATTTGGTCAATAGCGCTGCCTTCTCGCCGGATGGAGGTCGCATCGTGACCGCGAACCACAACAAGACCGCCACCGTCTGGGACGCGACGACCATGCACAAGATCGCCACTCTCACGGGACATACGGATGAAGTCTTCAGCGCTGCTTTCTCCCCGGACGGACAGCGGATCGTGACCGCGAGCGCGGACCACACTGCCCGCGTCTGGGACGCTGCCTCGGGGAAAGAGGTCTGCACTCTCAAAGGGCATGCGTACTTTATCAGTCACGCCGAGTTTTCCCCAGACGGTCGACGGATCGTAACAGCGGGGTGGGATGGGACCGCCCGTATTTGGGACGCGACTACGGGTCACCCACACGCTACACTTAGGGGGCACCTGAACATAATCTCTACCGCCGCCTTCTCGCCGGACGGGAAGAGGATCGTGACTGCAGGCGAGGACAACACTGCCCGACTTTGGGATTCGGCGACGGGACGCGAAACCGCCGTGCTAAGAGGGCATACAAGCAAAATCTACACGGCGTCCTTCTCTCCGGAGGGCAAGAGGATCGTGACCGCGAGTGCGGACGGCACTGCCCGAATCTGGTTCCTCGGCCCAGACCATTTCGATTGGGCCACGTACGCAAGGGACCGC
>VFKD01000262.1 GCA_009885735.1 bacterium | reverse complement strand
GGTCGGCGAACGAGCGTGATGAACCCACTTGGGTACATAGCGACGACGGCCTTCGACAGCAACGGCAATCCGGTCGTACTGATTGACGCGCTTGGCTACCGAAACACGCAAACCTATAACGTGTTCGACCGCGTGGCCTCCGAGGAGAACCCGCTGGGGTATCGAACGTCCTATCAGTTCGATGCACTTGGCCGCCCGATAGCGGTACAGAACCCGCTGGGCTATCGATCCACGCAGGTCTTCGACAGCTCTGGTCGACCGATTGCGTCCGTTGATGCGCTCGGTCGCCGGGCAACAAGCATCTATGATGCGGCCAGCAGAATGGTTGCCTCCCAAGACATGCTCGGCTACCGCAACACCACAATCTACGATGCCGCGAACAGGCGCATCGCCGGGCAGGACGCGAACGGCAACCTCAGCACGACGATCTACGATGCTGCAGGGAGAGCCGTCGCTTACCAGGACGCTTTGGGTTACCTTTCAACCTCGGTCTTCGACGCGGCAGGTCGCACCATCGCAAGCGTCGATGCCCTTGGCAACCGCTCCACGACGCAGTACGACGCCGCAGGCAGAGTGCAGGCTAGCGTGGATGCCCTGGGATATCGCACCACCCCTGTCTACGACGCCGCGAGCAGGCAGATTGCCTGGCAGGATGCCAGGGGTTACCTCTCGACGACCCTCTATGACGCTGCGGGCAGAGCCTCCGCCAGCGTCAACGCTCTTGGGTTCCGGACCTCCTTCAACTACGACGCGGCCTCCGAGCAGGTGTCGGTTCAGGACGCACTCGGCTTCCTGCACACGACCTCCTACGATGCAAACGGCCGGAGCCTCTCCAGCGTGGACCCACTCGGCTACCGGACGACGCCGGTCTACGACGCTGCGGGCAGGATGCTGGCGCAGGTGGATGCCAACGGCAACCGGGTCACGACCGTCTACGACGCCCTCAGCCGGGTGCAGGCCCAGCAGGAAGCAAGAGGCTACCTCACGAGCTTTGTCTTCGATGCAGTTGGGAACCAGCTTGCGGTCCAAAACGCGAGGGGTTACCTCACCTCGTTTGGGTACGATGTACGCAACATGCAGATAACGGAGCAGAACGCTCTGGGGAACCTCACCACGACCGTCTACGGCCCGACCGGTCTGCGCATAAACCGAGTTGACGGTAACGGAAAGACCACGAGCTACGTCTATGATTCAGCGAGTAGACAGACCCAGGCGCTCTACCACGACGGCAGCCGGGTGACAAACAGCTACGACGCACTCGGTAGAATCGCGACCCAAGCGTACTCGCTTGGCGTGGTGACGAACACGTACAATGGCTTAGGTCAGCTCACAGGAGTCGCCTTCGCCCAGGCCGCGAACCGGTTTACGTATTCGTTCGATGCCGCAGGCAACCGGGCAGCCATGGTCATCGGCACCGGCGGGATATTCAGCTACAGCTATGATGCGATGAACGCACTTTCAGGCATTCACAATCCGTACAACGAGCGGACAACGCTCTCGCACGACGCTCTGGGCCGCGAGAGCCAGCGCGTGCTGGGCAACGGGGCGAAGATAACGTTTGCATTCGACGCAGCCGGACGAAACACCCTGCTCGACGCCAGAACCTCGGC
>VFKD01000489.1 GCA_009885735.1 bacterium | reverse complement strand
CAAGAGCAGGCGACGCACAGCTCTAGCCACGACGAGCAGGACCAGGCGCCCGCGGATCAGATTGAGCTCAGCGAAGAGTATGTGCGCGAGCATCCTGCGGAGGCCCACGAGGAGCCTGCGCCTGAGCATGGCGCGGAGCGGCCGCCAAGGCGCTTGGATATTGAGGCTTAGGCGTTAGGCCGTAGATGGACGGTTTGGCACCGCCGCCGGTTGTTTTCGCTTGATTTGCAAGAATCCGTTCGCCCTGAGCGCTCAGGACGTACTACGGAGTTGGGCAACCTGAACTGGGCTGCGTGGATTCGATACCGAAAGCACGACGGCGTAGAGGTGCGATTAATGGAGTGGACCATTCTGGTCTTGGTGGTGGAGATTTTACTCCTCGCCATGGGATGGGTGCTGTTTCAGCAGGCAAAGTCCGACCTGACCGCGCGGGCGGCCGAGACGCCGGTATTGGGCGAGGTAAAGACGCTTCACAACAGCATCGTGCGCCTGCTGGAGCAGCTCAAGCTGGAGTCGAGTCAGTCGTCCGCCCAGCTCGAAGCTCGCTGCTTGGAAGCGCGGGACCTGCTTGCCGCTCTGGACGAAAAGCTCGCGGTGGTGCAGCCCAGCGCGCGACTCGCGGCCCCAAAGCCCTCGCGGCGTGCCGTCGTGTCGCCAAAACCGGCGCCGGCTCCGGGATATGATCGCGTGTATTCACTCGCGGACGATGGCGTTTCGGCCGCCCAGATTGCCGAGCAGGCGGGCCTCTCGGAGGGAGAGGTGGAACTTATTCTAGGACTTCGAGCGAATGTAGGATAGCGAGTCGCTTCGCGGCTTCGACTGGAATCACTCAAGCAAATGGGAGCTAACTCTTGATTAGGACGTGTATGATAGGCGTTGTCGCAGCAGCGGCGGCGCTTGGCGTGGCGGGATGCGGCGGCAGCGCAGAGAAAGTAGCCGTGAAGGTCAATAAGGACGTCATCACCGAGACGGAATTTACAAGTAGAGTGGCGAGCCTTGATGTGATGACATTCCAAGCCGGGAGCCAGCAGGGGGCTCCAGGCAAAGCGGGCGAGTTCGTCATTCGCCAGCTTATCCTCGAGAAGCTGATTATTCAGGCGGCAGCCCAGAAGAATATAACCGCCTCCGACGCGGAGATCGCTGCCTACGTCACCTTCGCCAAGAAGTATCCAACCGCGCCCGGCGCAATGGGCGACAACCCTCTGAGGGACGACGCCGCCTTTATTCGCGACGGACGAACCCAGATCGTCATCCGAAAGATGGCGCTGGGCCCGCTCAAGCTCACTGAAGCGGACTATCAGAAGGTCTACGAGCAGTTCAAGCCACAGCTCAAGGAGCCTGAGCAGTACCACCTGCGCATCGTGCAGTCCACTACGCTCAAGAAGTCGCAAGATGCTCTCGCAAGCCTCAATAAGGGCGTAGCGTTCGAGACGGTTGCCCTGAGCATGTCGGAAGATCCACTCTCGCGGCAGAAGAACGGCGATATCGGCATGCTTCCCGAGACGGCCATTCCTGCAGCGCTCACGGCTGCGGTGCGCGGCCTGAAGCCGAACGACTACTCCAAGGCGCCTATTCGCGTGGACACGCCGAACCCTCAGGCCGCTCCGGGCACTCCGCCGCAGGTTGCCACTCGATACTTCCTCGCTCAGCTTGTGGAGAGGAAGGCGAGTCGGACCCCTGCCATAGATGAGGTCCGGCCCATCGTGGAGTATCAGGCGCTGATGGCGAAGGACCCTGGCGCCCAGGCACGGATTCAGCAGGAGCTGCGGGAGTTCACTCTGGCGGCGGACATTCAGATGAACCTTAAGCAATACGAGGACATTGTAAAGAAGCTCAAGGCGCCGCCGACCGCGCCACCATCGCAGAACAATCCGATGCCTGCTGCCCCGCCGCGCTAACCGGCGCAGCCGCATGATCAGCATTATCGGCCTTGGTCCTGGACCGGCCGACTCTCTCTCTGTGGCCGCGCGCGATGCACTGCGCGCGGCCACTCGGCTTTTCTTGCGTACGGAGCGTCACCCCACCATCGATTGGCTTATTGCGGAGAACATCGCGTTCGAGTCATTTGATGCTGTGTACGATGAGCTTCCCACGTTTGACGAAGTGTACGAGCGCCTCTCGGATCGCCTCGTTGAGGCTGCCGGAGCGGCGGACATCGCCTTCGCAGTCCCAGGGCATCCCCTTGTAGCCGAGGAATCGGTGAAGCTCCTGCTCTCCAAAGCCCGCGCCGCGGGCATTGCAACTCGCGTCGTCGGCTCAACGAGCTTCATCGAGCCCATCCTCGAGGCAGTGGGACGCACTCTGGACTTGGGCCTCACGGTGCGAGATTCGCACTCGCTTGGCGAGATGGCCTGTATACCGGATGTCCCACTCATCGTTAGCCAGGTGTACGACGCTCACTCACTGGGCGAGGCGAAACTGGCGCTCCTGCGTCTCTATCCTGCTGAATGGCCGGTACACGTGGTTCAGAGGGCGGGGTGCAGCGATATGTCGGTCCGTGAGGTTGAACTTCATCGATTGGACCGAGAGGCGCCGGACCATCTCACCGCACTCTTCTTGGATGCGCCCCGGAGTGACCAGCGCAGGAAGAACGTTCATGACCTTGCCCGCGTGATGGCTCGCCTTCGCGCGCCGGACGGCTGCCCGTGGGACCGCGAACAGACCCATGCAACCTTGAAGCGCTATCTCCTGGAAGAGTGCTATGAGGCGGCGGAGGCGATAGATCAGGGCGACCCCGAGGCACTGTGCGGTGAACTGGGCGACGTCTTGCTGCAGGTTGTGTTTCACGCTCAGCTCGCGGCAGAGGCCGGCACGTTCGACCTGGAGGATGTGGCCGACGGCATTGTAACGAAGCTAATTCGCCGCCATCCGCATGTGTTCGGAGACACGCAGGTGGCGGATTCCGGCGAGGTTCTTCGCAACTGGGAGGAGATTAAGCGCGGCGAGAAGGCAAGTGCCGCTCGAACCTCGGCGCTGGATGGAGTTCCCGCAGCGCTGCCGTCGCTCTTGCTGGCCATGGCGGTTTCAAAGCGTGCGGTAGAGGTCGGCTTCGAGTGGGAGAAGTTCGAGGACGTCTGGGCGAAGCTGCACGAGGAGATCGACGAGGTGCGGCAGGCTATCGACTCGGGCGACAGCGAGCAGATAACGTCCGAGGTTGGGGACCTGCTGTT
>VFKD01000685.1 GCA_009885735.1 bacterium | reverse complement strand
GGAGTAGTTTGCGCGCCAAGCCGAGCCGCCCTAATGACCGGGAAGTACGGAATCCACAACGGTGTGAGCGGCAACAACGACGACTTGCCTTCCGCGCAGGTTACGATTGCGGAGGCGCTTAAGGCTCGGGGCTATCGCACGGCGCTCTTCGGCAAGTGGCACCATGGCAAGACCAGGCCCGGAGCAACTTCCTATGTGCATCCGATGGATCACGGCTTCGACGAGTTCTTTGGCTTTACGAACGCAACGCACGCCTGGGAGCATTTCCCAAAGCAGCTGTGGTCCGGCAGGGAGATGGTGCCCGTTTCTGGATATGCAGACACCCTTTTTGCAGACAAGGCGACCCAGTTCATCGCCCAGAACAAGCAGGGCCCGTTCTTTCTCTACCTCGCGTTGACGGCGCCGCACCTGCTCATCGAAGCTCCGTCAGAGGACGTTGCCAGGCACACCGGTAGATTTCCAGAGGCCGACCCCGCCAAGCCCGCGAACGCACCCTATGCCGCCATGATCGAGCGCCTGGATGCAGAAGTCGGCCGCGTGGTGAAGCAGATAGACAGCCAGGGCCTTGGCCGCGAGACGCTCATAATATTCTCGAGCGATCACGGAGCCACGTTTGAGAATGGCAACCGAGGCGCGTCCGCATTTCACGACAGCAACAGACCGTTTCGGGGGCAGAAACGAACGCTCTGGGAGGGCGGAATCAGAGTTCCAGCCATCGTACGCTGGACCGGAAGCGTATCCGCTGGGCGCCGATCCGACGCAACCGTACACATGATCGACGTGCTTCCCACCGCGCTTCGAGCGGCGGGAGCTGCGACCAATCCGGAATGGAAGGTGGACGGCAGAGATCTGCTGAGCGCCTGGAAAGACGGAACGGACCCGCTGGACGTCATCCACTTCTGGGAGTGGCGTTCGGAGGGTTCACGCCAGCTTGCAGCCATGAAGGGCGATCTGAAACTGGTGAGGATTGGCGACCAGCCCGCCGAACTGTTTGATGTGGTCCGCGATCCTGCGGAGAGACGAAACTTGCGCCCTGCAAATGACAAGACCGCCTCGGAGCTTCAGCGGCTTCTAGAGGGGTGGCTTGCTACGGAGACGGATGAGTCTCGCTGGGGCAAGTAGATTATTCGTGGCGCAGGGCTGCGATGGGATCGAGCTTCGAGGCACGCACGGCCGGGTAGATTCCGAAGAAGAGGCCGATGAACGCCGAGAACGCGAACGCGCCCAGCACTGCCCATAGCGGCAGGTGGATTGGCACTCCCTGGCCGTTGTTGACCGTGCTTGGCATCACCTGCTTCGAGATGAATGCCGCAGCATTCGCAGTTCCCGCGCCAAGGCCGATTCCGATGAGGCCGCCCACGCCTGTAACTGTTGCCGACTCGATGAGAAACTGAATCAGGATGTCCTTTCGTTTGGCGCCCACGGCCTTGCGGAGGCCGATCTCCTTGGTGCGCTCGGTCACCGAGACCAGCATGATATTCATCACGCCGATGCCGCCCACCAGCAGTGCCAGTCCGGCAACGCCGCCCAGTACAAGCCCGAAGATGCTCAAGATTCTGCCGATGGCCCGCAGGATATTCTCCTGGCTGTCTACTCGGTACCCAGGCGCATTGTCGTGGCGCCGCATGAGGCACTCCCAGATCTGCTGCATGGCCGCATCCACCATGCTGTTGTCTTTGGGCTGGGCAAAGATGACTCCCACGGCCTCGCTTCCGGCAAATCGCTTCTGAATAGTGGTGATGGGCGCAAGGATCACCTTGTCCTCGTCCTGGCCGCCAGAGCGTCCCTTCGCTTTCAGCACTCCTACCACCAGCATGCTGATATCGCCAATGTCTATCCGCTTGCCCATCGGGTCCTCGCCGGCGAAGAGCTCCTTATTGATGGTGGAGCCGATCACGCAGACCTTGGCCCACTCCTCCTCATCTTGCTTGGTGATGAACCTCCCCTGGGCGAGCTCAATGTTTCGGAGGCGCAGATAGTCCGGCTGAACACCGTTCGGCGACACGGAAGACTGCCTATCGAGGTAGCGCGCTTGCTGTTGGTTTCCGCCGCCTCCTGGGCCTCCAAACTCCGCCGACAGGCCTTGGATTAGGTCGCACTCCTGCTCGATGGCTCGAACGTCGTCCATCACCAGGCTCTCTACCGTGCGAGCCCGCTGCTTGGCTTCCTTGAAGTCGGGCTGATATCCAATGATAATGAGCTTTGAGCCCAGCCGTTCGAACTCTTGAACCACCATCGAGCGGGCACCTTCGACGATGCTCACCATGACGATGACGGCGCTCACCCCGATGATTACGCCGAGCATTGTGAGCATCGACCGGAGCTTGTTCGCCCGCAGATTCACAAGGGCGGTAGTTAGGCTGCGCCAGAGCGTCATCGCGACACGTTTCTGTCAAGCTCGACATCGAGAACGCTGAGGTATTGCAGGACCAGCCGAGCTAGATTAGGCACTAATTTGCTTCCCCGTTCATGTCAATGCCCTTGCGGGGAGGACCTGTAAATGCTCCTGGCTTTACTCTGGTTCCCACCGCCGTGCCGGACTTTATCTCGGTAAATGTGTCGCCCTTTAGTCCGACGGCAACTGGGGTGGCCTTGGTCGAGTGCGTCGCTTTTCCCGCAACCATTGTGGAAGTGACTACATCTACCTCCGTGCGCTCCTTCATATTTCGAATGCACTGATTCGGCAGCCTGAGCACGTTTTCACGACGCTCGATTACGATAGTACACTTGGCGCTCATGCCTGGTTTGAGACGGTCATCGGGTGCGTCTACTACGACCTCGACCGCGAATCGCACAACGCCGCCTGTCTGCTGTTGCTGACCACCTTGTCCCTGCTGGTCGCCTCCAGAACCGACCGCTGCAGGCGCAACCTTGCGAACGCGCCCGTGAAACACCACGCCCTTCGCCCCATCAATGGTGATCTCGACGGGCAGTCCTGCCCGAAGCTTATGCACGTCCACCTCATTCACGCTGATGCGAACAAGCATCTTGCTGAGGTCGGCAATCTGGACGATGGGAGTTCCCGACGAGAACGAGCTCACACCCGAGGTGGCGAGCTCGCCCTCCTCCATGTAGCGTCGCGTAATCATTCCCGCCATGGATGCGACGAGGCGCGTGTCGGTTTGGCGTACTGCTACCTCGTCTAGCTGGTTCTTGATCTGGTCCACGCTTGCCTTTGCTTGTGCAACGTCGTCAACCCGCATGCTGTCTTGAAGTTTGGCGGCGCGGGCTGATCTGAGTTGCGCCTGCGCCTGCTCGACCGCGGCACGCGCTGCCAGCAAGTCCTGGCGCCGAACCGAGATGAGAGAGCGGTTGGAGATGGCCCTTCGCATCCCAGCACGCATCTCGGCAAGGCGGCTATCTGCCGTAGCGAGCTCAATGCGGTTCTGATCTGCAATGGTCGAGAGGCGATTCTTTGCTTGGTCGAGTCGCGCTTCAGCGCCCGCCACCTCTGCCGTTGCGACGTCTACTACCTGTTGAGACACGAATCCTTTCTGCAGGAGTGTCTGTTGGCGAGCGAGATTGCGCCTTGCGTTCTGCGCGGACGCCTCGGCATCGCGATGCTGAGATTCAGCCTGTACAAGTGCCTGTGGATGCGTGGACTGCTTCAGCATCTTAATTGCATCTTCGGAGGACCGAACAGCTGCTTCCGCTTGTGCAATCTCTGCGGCGCTTAGCTCGGGCTGAGCCTGGTTTTCCTCCTCAGCCACGCGCAGTCGCGCCTGGGAGCTTCTTACTGCTTGTTCGTACTGGGAGATGCCGGTTACAGTTTGCGACTTCTGAAAGGAGACACCCGTTCTAGATTGCTCCAAACGAGCTTTGGCGCCTTCGAGCTGAGCCCGCATCTGTGCCACTTGGCTGTTGATCTCGGTCGGGTCGATATTTGCGAGGAGCTGTCCGGCAGTGACTCGATCTCCGGCGTCCACGAGGAGCCTGGCCACACGTCCAGCAACTTTGGACTTGATCTCAACCTTCTTGAGCGGCTCAATAGTGCCAGTTTCGGTCACCTTGATATCCACCGTGCCGAGCGAGACTGTCTCAAACCGCTCTGGCACCGGCGGCTTCGGCGCCAAGAGCCTGCGTATCCCAAACCAGCCTAGTGCGACTACTGCTGCTAAGGGCAGTCCACAGCCAACTATCCATCGTCTCTTCATGCGCTCCTCATTGCTCCGACGGTTCAGAATATGGGCACAACTCTCGGGTGAAGCTCAACTTATACAACCGGTAGACTACGGGCGAGGGAGGGCTGAGGTTTCGCGACAAGCTGCGATCGAGCAATAGTGTTGCCGAAGACAGTTGCGAACGTCTATAGAGGCAATTGTAGCATGTCGGCAGGAGTGCCGACACCTCACGGGGAACTCCCGTGAGTGGCGATACAATGTGGATAACAAAATGCTGCGAATGGCCGCACAGGTGATGACAAGAGGATTGAACGATCCGCGACCTGTTAGCGCAGTTCGCGCGGCTCTGCCCACTCTATCGGACGAAGAGCTGCTTCGGCTCACCGCCGATGAGAATCAGGCGGCAATGCAGGAACTGGTCTCACGCTACCAGGCACCCATCTATCGGTTTCTCCTGCGGCTGATGGGCTCGCCGGAAGACGCGGAAGAGGCGGCCATGGATGTATTCCTCCGAATGTGGAAGCATGCCGGTAGGTTCCAATATCGGGCGAAGGTAGCTACGTGGCTCTACCGTATCGCGGTCAACATTGCGCGAGACGTGCATGCGCGGCGTAAGTCTCGGCCCCAGGAGCCATGGCCGGAAGAGCAGGATGCTCTGCATCTTGCACTTCCAAGCGCGGAGGAAGATGCGCTTGTGTTGGTTGGTCGGGAGCAGGCCCGCAAAGACCTTTGGGCCGCCCTTGAACGGCTGAGCGAGAAGGATCGGACCCTTTTGATCCTATACTATCTTGAAGATAAAGACTACGACGAGATTCAGAGCATAACAGGTTTGTCGTATACGGTGCTGAAGACCCGATTGGCGCGTGCGCGGAATCGTTTGCGTATGTTCGTTGAAGCGGGAAGGACAGAGGGTTAGCCATGAATTGCAATCAATTTGATCGCTCTCTTGCTGAATGGGTGAAGGGTCGGCTCCTCTCGCGTGAGGCAGAGCAGATGACGGACCATGCGTCGCGTTGCGCCGTGTGCGCACGGGCAGAGGTTGTGGAGCGTGAGCTTCAGGACAGCTGGACGGTACTGAGCGCCACGCCGCGGACGCCGGACCTTCGTGTTGCATTTGCGGCTCGGCTCTCGAAGGCCGATGCCAAGCCTCGCAGATCGGCGTCCTGGCCTCGGCGCTTGGCTTTCGGCGGCAGCCTGTCGGCGTGCGCGGCAGTTGCGATCACCTGGCTTGTCTTGCTTCGCAATCCTGGCCCACTTACTCCTGGTCCATCTGCAGACCTTGCAGTTGACGAAGCGCATGTGGTTCGGCTCGTGTCGGACATGCAGCGCCTCCCAGACACCACGAGTGAGTTCGCATTTGACGACCGATACGGTTCCGCGGAGGCTGATTCGGACGGGCCCGGCGCAGATCGACCGGAGATACGTTGATGTCGCTCTCAACTGTTGTGATTGCAACTCTTGTTCTCGGCCAGGCTGGCTCTGCGCGACATGCAATCAGCGTTGGGCCGGCTATTCCGTCCTGTGTACAGGCCGGGCAACGGCCTCAGACAGACGAAGAGAAGGAACGCGCGCGCGTTCGTATAGGCATCACTCGCGAGCAGCAGGAGAAGATCGAAGCCTTATACGCCGAGACGAGCGCTCTGCGAAAGGATGCCTTTGGAAAGCTGCGCGAAACATTCAAGCAACTCTATACGCTCCAGGATACATATGAGTTTGACCGAATGCAATCGAAAGTGTTGTCCCGAGAGATCATGGGCATACACCGCAAGCTCTTGGGAATACAACTCGATAACGAGGAGAAATTGCGCAAGATTCTCAACAAGGAGCAGTTTGAGAAGCTCCGCGCAATGATGAAGGAAGAGCGGGAGAAGCGCGAGCGGGAGCGCCGACCGAGGCCCCCCGGACCACCTCCAACCTAATAGCAAGCTTGCAGAATTGAGCCGACCGTATCGCGGTCGGCTCACGTACGTTACATCAACGATTAACTGATCGCATCGCGACGGTCAACGTTTAAGCAAGCCCCAGGCTGAGCCGAAGAGCCTCGCCCACGGGCGCCATCTCCTCGTCAGTAAGCATTCCAATCGGAGAGCCCAACAGCCGAACCTTCTCAACGGTCATAACGCTCTCGCAGCGGACGAAGGTGTCGTGCGGTAGGCCGTTCCGCTCGGATCGCCGAACTGGCACATGCAGGGGAATCTCGCGGCCCGCGGCACCAACGTCCACCACAAGAGTGTTCGGATAAGAGCCGGCGTGGTTGCCATGGTCATTCTGAACCACGAGCGCCAGACGCACTTCAGAGGCGTCCTGACCCGCTGACGCGGACCAATCCACCTGCCATATCTCGCCTCGACTAGGCATTGGAAAGCACGGATGCCTCGCTTGGCAGAGCCTCTCGCTGAACTCCCATCATGGCCCTGGTTGGCAGTTCTCGCTGCCGCTTGCCTAGCGCGGCGTATGCGGCGCCCATCTCCAGAGCAAGCGACTCGGCGGCAAGGCTCTCGAGACGCTCCTGCATGAGGCGATTGACACTGACTCTGCGCTGACGCGCCATACGCTTGACTTGAGAATAGAGCGAATCAGGCAGTCTCAGGGTAACTTGTCTGGCAGATAGAACGGGCATTGTATTTCCTCTTGCGGTGTAGTGCTGTTCAGGCTAGACGAGAACGGCGTGTAGCAGGTTTCACAGAAGAATGTGTGCTATCAAATGGCTAGCGACTTTTGGCCGTCATCGATGCCACGGACTTACCGCACATCGGACAGAATTTCCACGGCAACACCGCTGCTGGTCTTCGAGCGCCGTCCGAAGGGCAAAACTGCCAATCGTCCTTCATTCGTTTTGTGCATTTGGGGCAATGGGCAGAGGATGACTCCTTGACCACTGTTGCCTTTCTGTCGCAATGTGGGCAGGTGAAGGTGGACCGATCCTCCATTCTCATCATGCTGAACGCCACCGGCGCCGCCAGCGTCCGCGCACTCGTGGGAGCGCGGAGTTGGTCGAATGTGGCAAACGCCGGCCTCGTGCTGCCGGACTGCCAAGATAGAATTGAAGGCTTGAGACTCCGGCCCACGCGCACGCGTGTAGCCGATCCTTTTGTCTCCACTCTCCACGCCGCACCGCCGGATTGGGAAAGGAGGTCGAGAGCTGTTACCAGGCAGACGTTTGGCACAACGGCCGTAACGCGGCTATCAAGCGGCGCATCCTCGTCAATCGCAAGCTCTATCTTGGCCAGCATTGCCAACGACCTCAGCGCGTCCGATAGTTTGAGGTCGCGCATATCCAAACGTATCCTCACGTTTGGCAGTGGACTGCTGCCCGTCAGCGTAGACAGGGAATTGAGGGCTACGACCATCTCCTTGTCTAGCAAAAGCTTACCAAGGTGATCACGCTGATCGATTGATTTTGCGCGTACTTCGACCTGCTTTTTGATCTCGTCCTTGAGATCTCCAATATAGATCTCGTAGCCGGCCACCGGCTCTGAGTGAAGTTGCTGGCCGAATGCGTAGGTCTCGCAGTCACTTGGTCCGCCGATGCAGAGCGGCAAAAGCATAGCTAGTAGGTTCATGATCTATTCCTAATATAATTGCGGAGATGTCCTGCAATTCGACCCGCTACGGCTGGCTGCCACCTTCGTTTGTGGGAACTGTAACCGACACCGGGCTCCACACATCTGTGTTTGTGGCATCATCCCTGTGCTTCATCCAAGCGGGCATGATGACTCCGCTAACGGGCCGTTCGACCGTCGTGGTGTGCCACATGCTGTCGTGAACCGTCTGCTCGTGGCCTGTTTCACGTTCACTGGATTTGGATTGCCGTGCGTCAGAATCTCGTGGACCGGACACTTGGACCGCCGGCATCACCCTGCGGATATGCGATGGTTCGGCATCCAGCGCAGCGGGCATTCCGACTACAATTCTAGGACTGTAGGTTGCCATATCCCGCATGCTCTCTCCGCTGGGCGCCTGAGTGCCGGCGGATGCGAGCGCCATCATCATTGCGCCTGCAGCGGCCATGCCCCCAATGAGCGCCAGGGCTCCACGCGCGGTAGTCGGTCGCAATGCTCGGAGCACTCGCAAACGGTTGATCACACCGGCTGCAACATCATCCGGCGCTTCGCGCTCAACCTCGAGGCTCTTGGACATTTGAAGGAGTCCCTCAATGCGCTTACGCTGCTCTTCCGTCATTTTTTGCTTCATGCCATGCACCCCCCTGGATCTGTAGCCTCAACGTGCATCTCTGCAAGGTGCTCGAGCGACCGCTCCAGCCCTTTCATTCCGGCAAGAATTCTGCTCCGGATTGTGCTTTCAGCGGTATCTTCGAGTCTCGCTATCTCTGCAACCGTGAACTCTTCGAAGTAGTGCAGCCAAATAGGGACACGCTGCCTGTGCGGCAGTTTCGCCACAGCCAAACGCACGCTGCGTTGAGAATCCCGCCTTGCAACGGTCTCGGAGAGCGGCTCCGCGCCTTCGTCCACCTCATCCTCGGAACGCAGCCAGGGCAGAACCTTGCGCTTCCAGGCGGACCGATGGTAGTCGTGTGCGGCATTCACCGCAATGCGCGTGATCCAGGCTTCAAAGGACGACTCGCCGCGATAGCTCCGTAGGGAGCGGAAGGCTCGCACAAACGCCTCTTGGGCCAGATCCTCGGTTTCTGGACCTTGGGTAACCGCGGAGATCACTCGCCACACACGCCGTCTGTGACGATTACAGAGTTCTCCGAACGCCCGCGAATCGTCCTGAATTGCGCGCGAGACGAGCTCGCCATCAGTGAGAAGGTCGATCATGAGTTTGCCTCCACACAATCAGACGAGACGGAGTGTCGCATCCGCGAAGTGGATGTCTTCATTTATTCTGGGCCCAAACAGAATTCGAGCGGAGCCGGAGTGCATTGAGAGTTACGAGCAGGGACACTCCAACATCGCCCAGCACCGCAAGCCACAGCGGAATTCCGACCCCTATGGCGGCCACAAGCAGCCCGGCCTTCGTTCCCAGCGAGACGAATACATTCTGGCGTATGATGGAGCGCGTCCTTCTGCTTAGTCGAATTAGGTGGGGGAGCCTGCCGAGGTCGTCTCCCATTAGGGCGATATCTGCGGTTTCCATAGCAGTGTCCGTTGCAGCCGCACCCATCGCAATCCCTACGTTCGCGGTCGCAAGGGCCGGAGCGTCGTTGACGCCGTCTCCTACCATCGCAACCGCACCATATTGCTTCTGAAACTCCTTGATGAGCGCGAGCTTGTGTTCGGGCAAGAGGCAGGCTTTGTAGTCGTCAAGGCCCATCTGCTCCGCAACGCTCTTCGCCACATGCACGTTATCGCCCGTCAGCATCGCTTGGTAGGCAATTCCCATGCGCCGCAGTTCGTCAACCGACTCCTTTATGTTCTCGCGGGGTGTGTCCGCCAGAACGAACACGGCGATTGGCTGGGTACCTCGGGCTGCGATGATCGCAGTCCTGCCGATGGCGCCTACTCGATCGAGCGTTTCGCGAGTGGAAGATGTGTCAGCGCCGATGCTGCGCATGTAGGCCGCGCTCCCAACGTGCCATGTTTCGCCCTCGACAACAGCTCGAACGCCAAGTCCCGGTATCGAGTCGAATGCAGAGACCGATGGCAATACAGACCCGTTCTGGCGGTCAACCGCCTTAAGAAAGGCAGTTGCCAGCGGATGCCCGGATCTCGCTTCGATCGCGGCCACAATCTCGATTGCGCGGCGTGCAGGCATGGAGTCGAGGGCCACGACGTCGTGAAGTTCGAACTTTCCGCTCGTGAGCGTGCCGGTCTTGTCGTATAAGATCGCCCGAACATCTGCAAGCGCCTCAAGGTGGGCGCCTCCCTTAATGAGTGCTCCGTGTCGGCTAGCCGCGCCGATTGCGGTAACGATCGCTACCGGAGTCGAGATAACCAGGGCGCACGGGCAGGCGATGAGCACCAACGAGAGGCCGCGAACCAGCCAGTCCGTCCAGACCCAAGGCAGCATCGACGCGCCGATCATCCAGTTCGAAAGCCAGAGATAGGCTGGCGGTCCCACAGACACAATCACGGCTGCCACGACGACGATTGGGGTATAGCGGGCCGCAAATCGGTCGACAAACTGCTGAGCAGGGGCGCGCTGAGACTGTGCCTCTTCGACAAGCTGAACAATGCGCGCAAGCGTCGTGTCGTTGAATGCGCGACTTACCTGGATCTCAAGGCAGCCGGAGCCGTTCAGCGTGCCGGCAAACACCTGATCGCCTGGCGTCTTCTCTACCGGCATGCTCTCGCCGGTAATCGGCGCCTGGTCTACGTGGGAAGCGCCAACAAGGACTTGGCCGTCCATCGGAACATATCCGCCGGGCTTGACGATGAGGGTCTCGCCGAGCCTGACCTGCTCAATTGGTACCTCTAGCTCACTCGTCCCGCGCCGAACGAGAGCAGTCCGGGGCGCCTTGTCCATCAGAGCCCGAATCGACCTGCGCGTACGATCCATTGCATTCGCTTGAAGAAGATTGCCCACCCCAAAGAGGCAGACCACCGTTGCTGCCTCCATCCACTCGCTGATGGCCATCGCGCCGATGACGGCAAGAGTCATGAGGACATTCATGTCGAGCCGGCGCGAGCGCAGGGCGACAAGCGCGGCACGCAGACTGCTCCAGCCGCCCACGGCAATGGAGCCAGCAAGCGGGGCAATAGCCGATTGAAGCGCTCCCTGCTGTGTCATCACAGCGCCAACAACCGCGAGGCAGACTGACAAGGACGTTGAGAACCACCTTCGATTCGCTGCCCAACGGTCGCCAAGGGTTATCTTCGCTTCGGCGGCGCCTGAAGTTGGCGTCTCAATCGACCTGGCGATTGGAAGAGCGCGAACTCCATGCGCTTCAATCGTCCGCTTCAACTCGCCTGCCTTAAGTGCGCCATTCTCGCTCTCAATGTGAACCTGACCTGCGGCGAAGTTCGCCGAGCACCAGATTACGCCGGGCAGCCTGCCGACACTCCTCTCGATGCTCGTGGCACAGTCCGGGCAGTCCATGTCTCGCAGGTCGAACGAGTGGTGGTCAATGCTGTCAGCCAGACTTGCGCCGATGCGCTCGGCCTCGACCTCAATACGCGACAGAGTTACCGCGTCCGGGTCATAGGAGATAGACACGCTGGAGCGAATGTTATTCACTGCGGCGTTCTGAATGCCGCGCACGAGCATGAGCCCATCCTGCAGCCGCGTGACACAACGTTCGCAGTCTGGGCCGCTGGGGAACTTCAGGGGAAGATCGAGATGCTGTACCGCGCTCATGATCTCTCCTCAAGGACGTGTTCCAGAGCTTGGTCAAACAGGCTGCGAATATGCATGTCGTCCAGAAGATAGAAGACCGACTTGCCGTCGCGACGGTGCTTGACGAGACGGAGATTGCGAAGCGTTCGTAGGTGATGCGAGGTGGCCGAGGCCGAGAGCCCAACGGTGACCGACAGATCGCCAACGCAGAGCTCGCGCTTTGAGAGAGCTTCCACCATGCGCAGTCGCGCCGGGTCCGCGAGCGCGCCAAACGTCTCGGCGAGGCGATTCATCGTCTCCGCGTCGGTTAGGACGAGGTGGCGTCCCGGCTCCACGAGGTCCTCGCGTTCAAGTGTCGTTACCATTAGGCGCAACCTCTCTTCATATGAACAACTGTTCATATATTCCTTAATACTATAACATACCGTTCATTGATTTGCAATGCGTGGATTCATAGGGAATCTGAGTTCGATGGCGAATGTACTCCTGCGTTAGCCTGCGGCTTACAGCTAGTCACCTTGGGAGCATATGCGTGGATCAACTCGTAGACAGTCTGTCGTTGCTTTCCGACACACAGGGTCTGGCGGATCGGGCACGCGCCGAGGGCTATCTGTTCCTTCCGGGACTGCTTGGTGCGAATCGGATCCTCGGAGTACGTGAAGCAATTCTGGCCGAGCTCGCGGATTCCGGGTGGCTTGCGCCGAACACCAATCCGAAAGATGCCGTGGCTACGCCTGGAATGAAGCTGGTGGAGCCCGAGCCGGCGTTCATGCAGGTGTACGACAAGCTTCAGTGCATTGAGTCGTTTCATGCGCTGGCACATGCTGAGCCGATCCTGAGTACACTGAAGTCGGTTGTCGGCGAGGAGGTTGTCCCGCATGCTCGCAACATCGCTCGGGTTATCTTTCCTCACAATGAGAAGTTCACCACTCCGGCACACCAGGACTATGTTCACATTCAGGGGACGGAGGACACGTGGACGGCCTGGATACCGCTTGGGGATTGTCCAAGTGAACTCGGCGGCCTCGCGGTTCTTCAGGGCTCACACAAGTGTGGCGTGCTGCCCACCGAATCAGCTTACGGCGCTGGCGGCCTCGGGATAAACACAAGCGAGCTGGCGTTCAAGTGGCGAACGACCGACTTCCGGGCCGGAGATGTGCTGCTGTTCCACAGTCTGACGGTACACATGGGGCTTCCGAACCGTACGGCCAAGACGGTTCGGCTGTCGGTTGACTACCGCTACCAGGGGCGATCCCAGCCGGTAGTGGAGAGTTCCTTCTTGCCGCACCACGGCAGGCTCGGCTGGGACGACATCTATGCAGGCTGGTCCTCGACGCAGTACCAGTACTATTGGCGAAATCTGCCTCTGCTTGTGGAGCCCTGGCTGCAGGAGAACCGGCTGCCGAGGCCCGCGCGATAATGGGCAAGTCGCGAACTGCAAGTGTCATGCTCACGTACGCGATCCTCGTCGTCCTTGCGGCCGTATTTGTGGCGCCGTTCCTATGGATGGTAAGCACGTCGCTGAAGGCAGACAACCAGATATTCTCGGACACGGTGCAGTGGATACCCAAACCGGTGCAGTGGAGCAACTACTCGTCCGCGGTAACCACGTTTCCATTCCTAGTCTATCTGCGCAACACGCTTTTCCTCTGCGTAATGATTACGGTGGGCACGGTCTTCTCGGCGGCGCTTCCGGCCTACGGATTCTCTCGACTGAGGTGGAAAGGTCGCAACACGCTCTTCGTCATACTGCTGCTCACCATCATGCTGCCTCAGCAAGTGACGATGCTGCCGGTCTTTCTTACATTCCGCGCGCTGGGATGGACCGGGGGATACTTGCCTCTCATCATTCCTGCATTCCTGGGCAACGCCTTCTCCATCTTCCTGCTGCGGCAGTTCTTCATGACCATCCCGCAGGATCTGTCGGATGCCGCGCGGATAGACGGCTGCGGGGAGATAGCTATCCTCGGCCGAGTCATTGCACCTGTCGCCAAGCCTGCACTCGCAACTGTGGGTCTGTTTGCGTTTACTGGGGCTTGGATGGACTTCGTGGGACCGCTCATCTACGTCCACGATGAACGGCTCTACACTCTCGCGATAGGGCTGCAGGCCTTTCTCGGGAGGCACCAGGAGGAGTGGAGCCAGTTGATGGCCGCTGCCACCATAATAACGCTTCCAATGGTTGTTCTGTTCTTCTTCGCCCAGCGGACGTTCATTCAGGGCATCGCGCTTACCGGAGTCAAGGGCTAGCCTGCCCCACTACGACCTCAATCGGGGTCCTCGTCCTCGTCCACGACGCTAACCTGAGGCAATCGGCGGCGTTTATCGGTGGGAAGCAGGCGCTCCATCATGTCATCCACCGTGACGATTCCCGCAAGTCGCCCGTCATCATCCGTCACGGGCAGAGCCAGCAGGTTGTATCGCGTCACCGTGTGAGCGACCTCGTCCGCATCGTCGCCCGTGTGAACGCTGCGCACGTGCCCAACCATCACGTCCGAGATATGCGTCTCGGGGTCCGCCACGATGAGGTCGCGAAGTGAGATGACTCCCACGAGCCGACCGTCCTCATCCACCACATACAGGTAGTAGACGTGCTCCGCCTTTGGGGCTAGCTCCCGGAGGTGCTGAATCGTTTGGTCGGCGGTCATGAGGGCCTGAATTGCGATGTATTCGGTCGTCATGAGGCCGCCGGCCGTCTCCTCGCCGTAGGCCAGAAGTTCCTTCATGTCGGCAGCGTCTTCCGGCTCCATATGTTCTAGGAGCTCTACGGTGCGCTCTTCCGTTAGGTCGCCAAGGAGGTCCGCCGCCTCGTCCGGCTCCATCTCCTCTAGGATGTCCGCCGCGCGATGCTCATCGAGCGTCTCCATCACTGCGGCCGCTTCCTCGTCCTCCATCTCCTCAATGGTGTCGGCAGCCGTCTCGAGGTCGAGCGCGTGAATAACCTCGGCTCGCTGCTGCGGGTCGAGCTGTTCCACAATGTCTGCAATGTCCGCGGGGTGCAGGCGCGCAATCTTCTCGTGGGGAACCTTGAGGCGGATGCGGCCCGCACCCACGCCGCTCGGCTCGAGCGCCTCCACATCATCCCAGGCAATAAGGTTCGACTGGAGCGGACGCCGCACCAGTCTGGCGATCGCCTCCACTGGAACGCCAAAGCCAGTTCTGCGAACGATTGCCCGCAGCCCGGCGTCCACTCCCACCACGCAGAGCCTGCCCGCCGTGGCCGCGAGACGCACATCGTTGACACGCACTACCCGGTAGTCGTGTACGTCCACGATCTGCTTGTCCAGCATGTCGCGCTGAAGTCGAACATCCCTGGGACCGGGCCGATAGGGTTCGATCTCGTTCCAAGGCTCGCGAAGTCGCACGCCGTTCTCGGCGATCTCCGCGTCGTCAAGGCTTACCCATCCCTCAGTGCCGGAACCGCCAACAAAGACGGCGGAAAGGATGGGAAGGCGGTCGCCCTGAGTTGCAATAACGTCTCGAACGCGGCCGATTCGCTTCCCATCGGGGGAAAGGACCGGGCGATTGAGTAGGTGTGTAAGGTATTTAAGCATCTGCCTGGACAGCCTTGTGAGGTTGGAAGTGGTACCCGGATTATAGCCGAATTCGGGCAGAACGCGGGTTCAACCCGCCGTCATGCGTGCCTCGCGTACGTCTACAGATGGCGGCACCTGACCACCAGGATGAGCCGGGTCTCCGAGTC
>VFKD01000096.1 GCA_009885735.1 bacterium | reverse complement strand
GCACCGGCCTTCTGAACTCTCTGGTGGCGAGATGCAGCGTGTTGCGATTGCGCGCGCCCTGGTCAACGGTCCCAGCCTGCTGCTCGCGGACGAACCGACAGGCAACCTGGACTCCGGCACCAGTGAGAAGATCATCGAGCTGCTGCAGAGCCTCAACCGCGATGGCCTCACCGTTGTGGTGGTGACCCACAACGAGGCTCTCGCGGCCAGGTCGGACAGGCGACTTCTCCTGCGGGACGGCAAGATCGAATCCTAGCACCGATGCGGTTGAAGAGTTCCGACTGCTAGTCGGGCTCCTATCCGAGAAGGCGCCCTTGCGAGTTCCGCCCCAGCCCCCACATAGTTCCGCATGACTGCAGCCACTGTCGTCGAACTCCATCGGACTGTTCGCCGGGAATTCTTGCTCTTAATGCAGGAAACCTACGGGAGGCGCAGAACGTAGGCTAGACATGTGCGAAGAATCCCGGATCATGAGGTGTGTAATGAAGTCATTCTGTGTCTGGCTGACTGCATCCGCCATCCTGTGTGGTCAGTCGGCGGTCGGCCAAGAACGCAAGGCCGGTTCGGTGCCGGTCGGCACAGAGACGGCGCGCGCAAAGGTCTATCCCGCGCTGGTCAATATCACGGTTGTGGCGCGCTACTATCAAGGCGGGAGGGCTCAGCGTACGCCTGGCGGAGGCAGCGGTGTGCTGGTAACCCCGCAGGGCCATGTGATTACCAACTACCACGTTGCCGGCAACACGTCCCGCATCATCTGTACGCTGCCTGACGGTGAATCGGTCGAAGCGAAGGTTATCGCCCACGACATTCCGTCGGACCTCAGTGTGCTCAAGCTTCGCACCGAGAAGCGCAAAGGCGCAAGCGCGCCCTTACGTTATGCAAAGCTCGGCGATTCCGAAACGCTTCGGATTGGCGAAACAGTCATCGCCATGGGAAATCCGATGATGCTCTCATCCTCGCTCACGGTAGGCGTGGTCTCGAACCGCAATCGTGTGTTTACCAATTTCATCGGTACGGAGATGGAGGAGCAGGAGCTGGATCAAGACCAGAAGACCGGCATGTTTACCCGCTGGATTCAGCACGACGCTTTGATTCTCCCAGGCAATTCGGGCGGGCCGCTGGTCAACACACGGGGCGAGGTGGTGGGAATCAACGAGCTGGGAGGCGGTGGAATGGGGTTTGCGATTCCCTCCGCCACAGTCAAGAGAGTGCTTAAGCAGGCCCTCGCGGGCGGCACGATCCGTAGAGGGTGGCTCGGAGTTACGCTTCTGCCTGTCCGCAAGCTTGACCGCAAGACGGGGGCGCTTGTATCCGCGATCACACCTGGGTCGCCGGCAGTGAAGGCAGGCCTTGCGCCGGGAGACATATTGCTGAAGATTGGCTCCGAGAAGACCAACGTGCGATTCTTCGAGGAGGTGCCTCCGGTTTATCAGCGCATTGCGGACCTGCCGATCGGCTCGAGAGTCTCACTTCACTTTTTGCGGGCGGGAAAACTTCGGACGAGCGTGGCGTTAATCGACGCAATGCCGCCAATTGTAGGTGACGACGAAGAGGTCACGCGCCTCGGAATCACGATCCGCGGCATTACTGAGTGGATGGCGCTCTCGCGACGCCTCCCCACGCGGTTCGGCGTACTCGTTACCGGTGTTCGGCCAGGTTACCCGTTTGAGAACGCGAGCCCGAAGATTACTGACGGAGACATCATCACTGCCCTCGATGGCAAGCCTACGCCATCGCCGGCTGCGTTCCGCGCGGCCGCATCGGCCCTAAAGGGAGAAAGCAGCGCAATCGCGTTCCTGCGTAAGGACGAGAGCCTGTTGAGCAGTATCAAAGTAACGCCCAAGTCATCGGAGGGAGACGGTGGGGAGCTGCCCAAAGCATGGTTGGGACTAAAGACGCAGGTCGTGACGCCGGAGGTCGCTGATGCGCTCGGAAATACGGAGTTGAAGGGGTTCCGAGTTTCCGAGGTCTATCCCTGGACCCAGGCCGGTAAAGCGGGAATCCGCGTGGGAGATGTAATCGTCTCGCTCAATGGGACTGATTTGGATGCCTCGCGCGCGCAGGACAACGATGACCTTCAGAGTGCCATCGAGGACCTGAGTGTCGGTGCAGAGGCGAAGATCGCAGTCATGCGGAGCAGCGCCCGGCTGGAGCTAACAGTTACACTCGAGGCAAGCCCTTCATCAGCCGCCCAGGCCAAGCGAGCAAAGCAGGAAGAGCTCGAATTTGCTGTCCGCAACATTACCCCCATGGACCGAATAGAGCGGCGCTGGAAGATCGATCAGAAGGGCGTGATCGTCGTCGACGCGACCACGGGCGGCTGGGCGCACATGGCCGGCCTGCACGTGGACGATATCATCACGTCCATTCGAGGAAGGCCGGTTACAGAAGTCACTTCGTTCGAACGTATCATGCAAGATGTCATGAAGCGAAGACCGCGTGTCATAGCCGTGTTTGTCAAGCGCGGATACCGGACTCACTTCGCGTTCATTGAGCCTGACTGGGCGAGGGTGGCCGAGAAGCGGAAGTAACTCCGCAGAGAAAGGTGGGTGTCATGAATCGCAAGTTATTGGTGGTTGCAGTGCTCCTTTTCGGGTGCGTCGGCGTTCTGCCCGTTCGAGCGGACGAGGAGTCCGCCCAATTGCAGGCGCTTGTCGCCAAACACGCTGCATCGATTGTGACCGTGAAGGCAGTCCTCAAGACGGAGTTCAAGGGCGGCGGTGAGTCGCAAGACAGCGAATCTCGAATCACCGTGCAGGGCGTTGTGGTTGATGCTGACGGAATGGTCGTGATTTCAAACATGCCCTTCTCTCCCAAGCGGATGATGGAGATGTTTGGGGGCATGGGCGGCCCTGATGGGGATGGATTTGGCATCAAGATGTCTCCAACAGGCTTCAAGGTCATCATCGAAAGAGAAGAAAAGGAGTACGACGCATTCATTGCGGCAACCGACACGAAGTACGATATCGCTTTCATCAAGATCGAGGGCCTGGGCGATAGGAAGCTCCAGGCGATCGACTTTTCCACGGCAGCAAGCCCGACGTTCGGGCAGAAGGTCATCGCTGTTTCTCGGCTTGGGAAAGGGTTCGACTATGCTCCATTCTTCCAATCAGCCCGCATTAGCGGCGAGATTGCCAAACCGACCAAAGCCTGGATGGTGGATGGCAGCATCTCTAGTTTCGGACTCCCGATCTTTACCGCCACTGGTGACCCCATTGGTATCCTCTCCACGGTTCCGTCCGGCGTGAAGGAGGATGGAACATCGGACCAAATGGGCTTCGCCATGATGATGCGAATGCTCGGTGGTGGAGGCTCGTCTGCAGGCGGCGCGTTCGTGCTTCCCGGCGCCCCTATTAGGGCTCTGTTGGAGCAGGCCAAGGTGCGGGCCGTAGACGTTGCCGCTGAGCGCGCCAAGAAGAGAGAGGCCAAGCCTGCGCCTGCCCCGGTGGCTCCGCCGGCTCCAAAGCCCGTTCCCGGCAAACCGAAGAAACCCGCGAAGCCATAGCGGGTGTGAGAGTGTCGCAATGTGGTCGACTTTGCCGTTCGCTGGTTCGAGGCGTGGTCCCGCTTTAGGACTTGGCGTTCATTTGCCCCCATTGGCAGCATCTCAACTACGAGGCACACACAGAGTTCCTTACCCAAATCGTTGGCCCTTCATTGCACAGTCGGCTGGCTGTATCACTGGCTGCGGCCTATTGCAGCCAGGCGCTTCCCCACAAGACGGCTCGTTTGGCCCCATCAATGAACGAGGTCACGACGTACTCTGAAGCTTCGCACGTCCAGCGCTTCCACGGCTTCCCATTCCGCAGGAGCAGTGCCATAATGAGCAGGTTTCAGCCCGCAACATGGCCGGACGAACTGGAGATCACCTCATGTCGAACAACCTATCCGAGATAACCCCTTCCAGCGGCAAGAAGTTCCGCCTCATCCTGCGCGAGGGCGGAATTGCCCGCGAGATGGGCGGCGACCAGACTCTCGGAGTTCAGATAGTCGACAAAGTGTTCACCGAGGCGCTGCAGTCCGGCGCGTCAGACATCCACATCCAGCCCGAGCGGGACCGCACTCGCATCCGGTTCCGAATCGACGGTCTCATGCACCAGATCGGCTATTTCTCGCCGGAGCACTCGCCGACGGTGCTGGCCCGAATCAAGCTCTCGGCGGGAATGCACCTGGATGAGAAGCGCGTGGCTCAAGACGGCCGTATCGACATGGAGTATATGGGCCGCCGGTTTAGCGCTCGTATCTCCGCATTGCCCGCGCTCAACGGCGAGAAGGTCGTCATTCGCCTCCTGGACCCGGCCAGCGTTCGCATTGATGTTGGACAGCTCGGAATGCCGGACTACGTTCAGCGCGAATGGCTTAAGGCGATTCAGACACCGTATGGGATGATTGTTGTGACGGGACCCACCGGCTCCGGCAAAACGTCTACACTCTATGCCTCCATCAACAAGCTGGACCGGCAGAAGCGCAATATCGTCACGGTGGAAGACCCCATCGAGTACGAGTTCCAAGACCACATTACGCAGGTTCAGGTCACCGAGAAGATGACATTCCCGCGCGTGATGCGCTCGTTCCTTCGGCAGGACCCGGACGTGATGATGGTGGGAGAGATGCGCGATCCGGAATCACTCAAGATAGGCGTTCAGGCGAGCCTCACGGGGCACCTTGTGATGACCACGCTTCATACCAACAATGCGGTGGAGACGCTCGCCCGAATGATCGATATGGGCGGCGAGCCCTACCTTATCGCCTCCACGGTGGTTGCCATTCTCGGCCAAAGGCTGGTGCGCACCATCTGCCCGGAGTGCAAAGAGGCTTATAAGCCCGACGAGGACGAGATTCTCGCGCTGGGCCTAACCGCTTCACAAGCTGCAGGCAAAACCTTCTATCACGGGCGGGGCACGGGCTGCAAGAACTGCCGCGAAACGGGCTACAAGGGTCGGCTGGGAGTGTTCGAACTGCTCATGCTAACGCACCCAATCCGCGAAGCGGTTACAAATCGGGTATCCGCCCAGGACATGCATCAAGCTGCAAAGGCGCAAGGCATGAAGACAATGCTTGATGATGGGCTTGCCAAAGTGCTTCAGGGGCTAACAACTCCGACAGAGGTTGTGCATGCGGTCTATACCTCCGCTGGGATGGATGTGCCGTCCGACGAGGATGTCTTCGTAGAGCCAACCTCTTCGGACGATCCTGAAGACGTGCAGGAGTAGCCACGAGAGGTGCCGGACAAACCCGCGACCCATCCCCCTCGAGTCGTGATAGTCGGCGGAGGATTTGGCGGCCTCAACGCGGCCTTGGCGCTTCGTCGTTCACGAGTCGATATCACACTTATTGATCGCACGAATCATCACGTGTTCCAGCCGCTGCTCTATGAGGTAGCGACCGCAGGGCTCTCGCCGGCAGACATCGCCGTTCCCATTAGGACCATTCTGCGCCGCCAACGCAACTGTCGAGTCATGATGGCCGAGGTGCTTGGGGTTGATCTCGCGGCAAGGACCGTGCGGATGCACTCCGCTGAGGTTCCCTTCGACTACCTCGTTCTCGCTACCGGCGCAACCCACAGCTACTTCGGGCACACGGATTGGTCCGCTCACGCGCTTGGCCTCAAGACTTTGGACGACGCCACGGCAATGCGAGCCCATCTCCTCGCGTCGTTCGAACGTGCAGAGATGGAGAGTGATCCTGGCGAGCGCGCCTCATTGCAATCCATCGTTATCGTGGGTGGAGGTCCCACCGGAGTTGAGCTTGCCGGCGCCGTCGCCGAGTTAACACGGCTTACCATGGTCCACGACTTTCGCAGCATCCGCCCCCAGGACACACGAATCATCCTCGTTGAGGCCGGGGAGAGGCTGCTGGTCGGATTCCATCCTGACCTCTCTGCGTCAGCAAAGAGGGCGCTCGAGAGAATGGGAGTCGACGTGAGACTGAACGCACGGGTGGAGGACATCGACGATCGGTCAGTTCTGCTAAGCACAGGTCCGGTGCCCTGTCGCACCGTTCTCTGGGCCGCAGGCGTCAAGGCCACGGCTGCGGCCGAGTGGCTGGGGGTCCCAACAGATCGCCAGGGGCGAATTCCGGTGTCACCTAGGCTCGAGGTTCCCAACGCGGGTGGGATATTCGCAATCGGTGACCTAGCGCACCTAGAGCAGGATGGCAGGCCGCTTCCTGGCATTGCGCCGGTAGCTCGGCAGCAAGGCGCGTATGTGGCGAAGGTCATACGCGCGCGCACAGAAGGCAGGTTGGAGCCTGAGCCCTTCCACTACAAGAGTCCGCCGAACCTTGCCACGGTAGGCAGGGCGTTTGCGGTGGCCGAAGTGGGCCGGATGCGAATCAAGGGCTTCATTGCGTGGATAGTCTGGCTATTCGTACACATCCTCTTTCTCATCGACTTCAAGAACAGAGTAGTGGTCATGACCCAGTGGGCATGGCGCTACTTTACGTTTGGTAAGAGCGCGCGACTCATCCTCTTGCACGACATCTCATTTTCCGAGGCAAAGGCTGGTTCGGGCAACAAAAAAGAGGGGCCCGCACATTGAGTGCGAACCCCCTGTCGTTGGAACATCCCTGAATTACTGTGCGACCTCGAGCTCGGCGTCGCGCTGTGAGTCGTTCACCTGGGCATATGCAAATCCGGTCACTGCGAATGCGGCCTCCCCAGGTCGCGGTAGGAGAGATATCTGAGCCTCAAGCGTTTGTCGAACACGCTCCACCGTGCCCTCGAATTGAGTTCCTAGGTCACGCAGCCGAGCCGTCTCGATGCTCTTGCGCACCTCAAGGTCAGATTCAACCGCCTTGCAGCGCTCGTGCGCTTCGCTCATGATCTGGTTTGCAGCGGACTGCGCCTCCGCGATACACTGGTTGGCCTCCGCCCTTGCCTCCGCAAGCAGTGCCTCTCGCTCATCCGCGGCATCCGACTTGCGCTGCTCCATGGACACAATTGCATTGGCAAGAGCCGACTGCTTCGTCAGGTAGGCGGCCACATCTGCGTTTGCCTTGGCTAACTGCGCCTGGAGCCCTTCGGCGCGGGACCGCTCATGGTCAAGCTGCTTCTGAATGCCGGAGAGGCGCGCGCCAATCTGCTCCACGAAGTCATCCACTGCGGTGACTGAATAGCCCCGTACAGATCGAGGAAACTCGGCGTGCAGAACTTCCACTTCCAATGTCATCG
>VFKD01000182.1 GCA_009885735.1 bacterium | reverse complement strand
TGGCTCAGCTTGAAGGCAGCGGAGCGAAGGTGATGGACTTGTGCCTTGTTTCAGACTTTCAGCGATCCGACTGGGCCGATGCCTCCCTGGGATCGCTCCCGTCGCGTATCAACGTGATCAGCGTTGACGCCAGCCCTCACCAATTCGCAAACGCCGGACTGACTGCGATTCGAACCGTACCCGAGAAGCCACTGGCAGGTGAGGCATATTCGGTGGTCGTCGCCGTCTTCAACAGCAGCTCATCACCCTGGACATCTGCAGTTCAGTTGCTGCGCGATACCCGTCCAGAAGGAACGCAGCAGGTTGTCGCACCTCCTTTCTCCTCGGCGGAGGTTTCGTTTGCTCTCTCATCGTCGCCATCAAGGGAGAGCCTCCTGGAGGCACGTATTTCGAGCGATGCCCTGGCTGCCGAGAACGTTCGGCGGCGGGTCGTTCGCGCAGGTGAGCCTCGGCGTGTGCTCCTCATCACCGACGAAAGCGACTCCTCGCCCAAGTCCGGAGCCTTCTACTTGGTGCGTGCTTTGGACCCGAGCCGAAACGGATCCCACGGCGTGCGAATCTTGGTGAAGCGGCCAATGGACACCGGTCCGGAAGAGATCAGACGGGCCGACGCGGTCGTGGTGACCGGGGCGTCTATGATGCCGGCAAACCTCCCTTCCCAGATCGTTGAGAGAGCTCGTTCAGGAGGGCTCGTCGTCCTGTTCTGCAGCGGTGCGCGATTTGCGCAGCAGGCTCGGGCATACTCGCGCGCGCTGGGGCGCACGGACGCACTGCCGATGTCGCCGATCTCGTATGTGGATGTGCGCGCCAGGGGCAGGGGATATGTCACCGTCGGTGAAGCCAGGTTCGAGAGCACCGCCTTGCGCGCCTTTCGCGATACTGGGGCCTCGGACTTTGGTTCGCTGCGTGTTTTCCGGTATTGGACCACCGAGGAGCCCGACGGTCGCGCAGAGGTGCTCATGAAGCTGACGGATGGCACTCCGGCGGTTGTGCGGCGCGCCGTGGGGAGCGGCTCGATTGTGATGCTGAACCTCGACCCGGCTACCAACGCAAGTCAACTCGCTCAGCGGATGGAGTTTGCACCGCTGATGCACGCAATTCTGGATCAGTCGGAAGGCTCCGGCGATGCAGACAGCGAGAGTTACTCTGGTGGACAGCTCACTTTACCCACTAGCGGCTCGCCGCAAGGCGTCCAGCTAGTTGGGCCCGATGGCGAGGTAGTTGAAGGGGAACGGCAGGTCGACGGCGGATCGGTAACGCTGGACCGCACTCCATTAGCAGGAGAATACCGGGCAGAGCGTCGGGGCCACACGGTTGGCCGCGCCGTGGCTAATCTCGACCCGTCAGAGAGCGATCTCCGCGCCATTGCGCCCTCTGCTCTTGAGGGCCGGGCGGCGGATACGAGAGCCGCTGGGTCCCTGGTCGCATCGGGTGCGGCCGGTCTCGACGCCCTCATCCGACGGACGCCTCTCTGGCCATACGCTGCACTTGCGGCGATGATTCTGCTGTGCCTCGAGTCCTGGCTTGCGGGTCGCCACATGGCATCCGTGCCAGCCAAGGACGCTTACCACTAAACGAAATCAGCGGCCACGAGAGATTCGTGGCCGCTGAATGCACCGTAGTGTGGGTGCCGAGGACGAGACTTGAACTCGTATGCCCGAAGGCACACGGCCCTCAACCGTGCGCGTCTGCCAATTCCGCCACCTCGGCTCGAATATAGGGCCACGGGGAATCGAACCCCGGTTAACGGGCTGAAAACCCGCAGTCCTAACCTCTAGACGATGGCCCCACGGCGCAGAGCTATTATAGCCGATAGTGGGCGGGATGCGTCAAGGTCTGCCTGCGACTAATACCGCTTGACATTACTAACTCGATACAGTAGTATAACCGCATGATCATTTCGTGGGCTTCGCGAGAGACTCAGCGTATCTTCGAGGGGGAGACTTCACGACACCTTCCGCCGCAGATACAGCGGGTTGCTCGACGTAAGTTGCGAATGCTTCACGTTGCCAAGGATGTTGCAGACTTGCGCTGCCCGCCAGGGAACCGGCTGGAGGCCCTCCACGGCGACCGAGCTGGGCAGCACAGCATCCGCATCAACGACAAGTATCGGCTATGCTTCCGCTGGATTGATGGTGGCGCTTACGACGTACATATCGTGGACTATCACTAGCGCAAAGGGGACATACAATTGGAGCGCTTACCAAACATTCATCCCGGCGAGGTGCTTCGCGAGGAGTTCCTCCTGCCAATGGGAATTACTCCGTATCGGCTTGCTCTTAACATCAGTGTGCCGCAGACGCGCATTGCAGACATCGTGCATGAGCGCAGATCTGTGACTGCGGACACCGCCTGTCGCTTGGCCGCATACTTCGGCACGAGCGCCGAGTTCTGGATGGGACTGCAGAGCCTCTACGATCTGGAGGAAGCCCGACTAAGGCTGTCTGGAACTCTTGAGCATATCCAGAGTGCAGCCGCCGTTGGCTGACATCTGGAGCATGGCTTATTCAGGTCGAATGATTCTGTTGCGGTTCTAGGTTGGCCTTGCCTTGCATACCGCTTCAAGAGGTTGGTGTCCAGCTAGATTGGAAGGAGATTACCACCATGGAACTCACCATAGACTTGTCGACCGAGGACGAGAACAGGCTGTTAGCCGCGGCTCGCCGCAGGGGACTTGAGCCACATGAACTTGCTTGGAGACTCATCACCGAGAACTTGCCGACCTCGTTGCAAGACGATACGGCGCCGGATAAGGAGAATGCAGCGGCTATAGCGCTCTTGCGTGGTTGGCTCGCCGAGGGTGCGACCGACGATCCTGTCAAGATTCGGCAGGCAGAACGCGATCTCGCAGATCTCAAGAGCTGCCTCAACGCTAATCGCTTACTGACTGGTGAGAGACAGCAGATCGCCTGAGCCCACAAAAGACAAAGGGCGCGCTGCATTGCGCACCCCGATGGAACAAGTCACGTAGGTTGTGCAGGCTAGATTACTTAACGCGCCTTGCGCCTCGATACCGATTCTTGTAGTACCCTGAGTTGAGCGAGTCAACCCGTACGGAACTGCCGGGTTTGGGAGCATGAACAAACTTGCCCTCGCCGGCATAGATGCCGACATGAGAGATAGACCGACCCCCGGTTTTGAAGAAGACCAGGTCACCGGCTTTCAGATTGTCGGA
>VFKD01000552.1 GCA_009885735.1 bacterium | reverse complement strand
GTGTTCGAGTTGCCGTCCTCTTTCATCAGGTGGCGGTTTGCATCGAAGGCGGCATTCAGCGCGTCAACTTCCTCTGGCGAGAGGAAGTTCGGCACCACAAGATAGCCGTTCAAATCAAAGAGGTACTTCTCGCGGTCGGTCATAGTTCTCTCCTGGCAGGCGCAAGCGCCGTGCGCTTCAGACGATAGTGGCTCGATTCGACGACTTCTTAGAAGCCTCCTGTGCTCAGATGTTCAGAATTCAGGCACGTTCGAACATTAGTCCCTCGGATTGAGCGTGGCGAGTTGGGACTGACCCCCGTGAGTGCCCAGTTGGAGAGGCCGGCGGCTTCGGACCACGGAGGAGGCACGCGGCCTGTCGGCGAAAGGGCACGGGGCAGTACGCAGGCTCCTGTGTTTACGTTCCGGCTTAAGGGCAACGGCAGGGGACGGTGCCCCTGCCCTACAGTGTGCGCCGTGCCTTGTAGGGTGCGGGCCCCGTCCTGCGCCGTGCCGTTGTCCGACGTAGGGTGCGGGCCCCGTCCTGCGCCGTGCCGTTGCCTTTCGCCTTTGCCGTTCCAGTTAAAAGGAGACTCTCGTATGAAGATAATGTCGCTCCGCACACAGGCGATCTCGGTAATCGCAATGGGGATGGTCCTCGCCGGATGCACAACCGACGCCCCCAAACCCGGAGACGCCCCACCGCCGCCGGTCGCCGCTGGCGCGAAGCTCAGCATTGCAGGCATCGGGTTTCAGGACGACCAGTTCTTCCGCCTAGCGGAGATGGGGATGAAGGACGCGGCCCAGAAGAACGGCATCGACCTGACGCCGAGCACGAGCGCGGGCGACCTCGAAAAAGAGAGCAGCCTAGTGGACACCTACATCGCAAAGAAGGTTCACGCAATCGTCGTGGCGCCGCTCAGCGAAAAGGGCAGCGTAACCGCGCTCAGGCGAGCCTACGACAAAGGGATCAAGATTGTCACCTTCGACATGGCGCTCAAGGAGGAGTTCCCCTCCAGCGGCATCAAGAGCGACCAGATCGCGCTCGGCTCGCCAACAGGCCGCGAGGCAGTCGAGTATATCAAGACGAAGCTCGGCGGCAAGGCCAACATCGCCATTATTGCCTACATGTCGTTTCTGCCCGAGGCCTGCTCCAAGCGCATGAAGGGCTTCAAGGACGAGGTGGCAAAGCTGCCGGGAGTGAAGTTCGTAGCCCAGCAGGATGCTTGGGTCGCTCCGACTGCCGTCACCGTGGTCGAGAGCATTCTCACGGCGCATCCCGAGGTGAACCTCATCTGGGCGGCAAACGAGGGAGGCACTGTCGGTGCGGTTACCGCGGTGAAGAACAGCGGCAAGGCAGGAAAGGTCGTGGTCTTTGGAACCGACGCGAGCGAGCAGATAGCGGAGTTCTTGCTCAATCCAGACAACATTCTGCAGGCGGTGACGGGCCAGAAGCCGTTCGACATCGGCAAGATGGCAGTTGAATCGGCCATCAAGGCGGTCAAGGGCGAGAAGGTGGAGAAGATAGTGGAGCTTCCGGGCCAGCTCTTCTCGCGAACCAGGCCGGACGAGGTGAAGAAGTACCGAGACTACCTAGCCGGACTTGCCAAATGACATCGGCCGGGCGAGGGCTTCGCGCGCTCGGCCGGCAGAGGATGATGGAGATCATCCTCGTGGTGATCTGCATCTGGCTCTCGTTCAAGGCGCCGAACTTCCTCACCTAC
>VFKD01000512.1 GCA_009885735.1 bacterium | reverse complement strand
TGGTGTAGCACTTCCCTGCGTTTGCGGCTTCGCAGTCTACGCTTATCGCGACGGTGGGCATGGCGTACCTCCCATTCTGATGCAATGGATAGACTTCGATTCCACGGCGCTCGCGCCGTTTCCTTCCCCTTCTTGCGAGAATCAGCGGAGCTTCGCGGATCCACTTAGTAGGTGATGAGCGAGTGTATCTCGTACTGCATGAGTGGCTCACGGCCGCTCAGGAAGCCCAGCTCAATCACAAAGCTGAACCCGGCCACAACGCCGCCCAGCCTCTCTACAAGCCTCGCGGAAGCTGCCGCGGTGCCGCCTGTGGCCAGCAGGTCATCCACTATCAGCACACGCTGTCCCTCGCGAACTGCGTCCGTATGAATCTCCACCGTGCTGGTTCCATACTCCAGGGCATACTCTTCGCTGATGGTGTGGTAGGGCAGCTTACCTATCTTGCGAACGGGAACGAAGCCCACGCCCAGCCGAAGTGCAAGCGGCATGCCGAAAATAAAGCCTCTCGACTCGACCCCTGCCACCAGATCCGGCATCCGGGAGTTCGCGGCAAACTGTTCGATAATCTCATGCATGGCCTCTTGGTCCGCCAGGACAGGAGTGATGTCCTTGAAGAGGATGCCCGGCTTTGGAAAGTCCGACACGTCTCGTATCAGCGATTCAGCTCGAAGTACAGTCAAGATGCTCGGCCTCTCTTTCGCCATGCCGTGGATAGATTCAGAGATGCAATTCCTTGTGCTGCGGCGGATCCTCGACCGGAGGGTCTAAGCCAGTACAGCCTCTCGCTCGCCCACTGCAGCAAGGTTCTTCGCGAATGGCGCCTCTATCACTCCTCGCTCGGTGATAATAGCCGCGATGAGCTCGTGCGGGGTCACGTCGAACGCAGGGTTCAATACGGTTACGCCCTCGGGCGCAATTCGGATTCCCTCGAGATGGGTCATCTCCACCGTCTCCCGCTCCTCGATGGGAATGCGCGCGCCCGTCGGCAGCGACATGTCCACCGTAGAGAGTGGGGCCGCAACATAGAACGGAATCTTGTGGTGGTGCGCCAACACCGCCACGCTGTAGGTGCCGATCTTGTTGGCCGTGTCGCCGTTTGCCGCAATTCGATCCGCCCCCACGATGACGCAGTCGATCTTGCCATCGCGCATCAGCGTCGCCGCCATGCTGTCGGCAATCACGGTGACGGGAATGCCCTCCTGCAGAAGTTCCCAGGCGGTGAGCTTCATTCCCTGCAGGCGCGGCCTCGTCTCATCGGCAAAGACTCGCACATTCTTGCCCGCTTCCACCGCGGCTCTCACCACGCCGAGCGCCGTTCCGTAGCTCACGGTCGCCAGCGCTCCCGCATTGCAGTGGGTCAAGATACTCACGCTGTCCGGCAGCAGCTTCGCCCCGTGTGCTCCCAACGCCCGATTTGCCTCAATGTCCTCTCGCAGCATCTCCAGCGCCTCGGTGATGAGCGCATCCTTAATGTCCACCACGTTGCCATCCACGCGGTCAACAACGCCCATCATGCGGTCCACAGCCCAGCCCAAGTTCACCGCCGTTGGACGAGCGGCCTTAAACGTGTCGGCGATCTGCTCCATCCGCTTGCGAAAGGCAGCCTTATTCTCAGCGATAATGCCTCGAGCGCCGAGCGCCATTCCGAGCGCAGCGGAGCAGCCAATAGCAGGCGCCCCCCGAACCACCATCGTTCGGATGGCCTGCGCCACATCTCGCCAGTCCGACATGTCGACATACGTCAGCCGCTCCGGCAGGGCGGTCTGGTCGATCATGCGGACGCGGCCCCCTTTCCAGGCGACCGTCTGCAGCACTTTTTCAGGATTCGGCATGCTTCCTCACTCCCGGGTAGGGACAGGGCCCCACCCCTACGCGCCCACCTTCGCATGGTCCAGCACATGATGGCACGGACTGTCGAGGTCCAGCGGTATCCGCTGAACCAGGTCCAGCACAACTTTCTTGATTCCGGCAGCATTGCGATGGAATACCTCCATCACTTCGCGGGCATCCACAGGCTCCACCGCTCCGGCGGCAAAAAGGCCGCAGTCATAGTCCGTAATGAGCGAGATGTTCACGCTCGCAATCGCCTGCTCCAGCGCAAGCTGGGCCTCAGGGTATTGGGTCATGCTGATGACTTCCCATCCCTGTGCCGAGAACCACTTGCTCTCCGCTTTGGTTGAAAACCTCGGTCCTTGAATAACAACGACCGTACCGCCATCATGAACCGTAATTCCGTGATCCCGAATGGTCTCTACCGCCAGCTTTCGCAGGTGCGGGCAGTACGGATCCGCCGGACTGACGTGGTAGACTTCCGGACCGTCATAGAATGTATCGGCGCGTCCGCGCGTTCGGTCTACATACTGGTCGCAAACTACGAACTCCTCGGGGTGAACGTGAGGCTGAAGACTGCCTGCAGCGCAAGGGCTAATGAGGCAGCGAACACCGATAGACTTCATCGCCCAGATGTTCGCCCGATAGTTAATTCGGTGCGGTGGAATAGTATGATGGCGGCCATGCCTGGGCAGAAACGCGACATTGCGATCGCCCACGGCAGCCACGAGGAGATTATCGCTCGGCGGCCCGTAGGGCGTGTCGACTTGCACCTCTTGTACGTTTTCCAGGAGACTGTAGAACCCGCTCCCGCCCATCACTCCGATTGGAGCCGTAATCTCCTGTGACAACCTCATCTCCTTCAAGCGTGCAGCCGGCAGCGCCCTTCTATCACCCCCCCGGGCCCCCTAAATGGGGAGAACGGCTTTGGATGCGGCCGGCGGCGTACTTATGTACTTGTTTGCTGCGCCCGCGTGTCCTCAGCCAGTGCGACCAGAGCACCGGCAGCAGCGGCCTGTTCCGCGCTCTTTTTAGACCGTCCGGAGCCGGTTCCCAGCACCAACGCCCCATCGACAGCCTCTACGGTAAAGGTTCTGTCATGGGCCTCGCCGCACGCAGAGACCTCACGATAGGTGGGTCCCGGACGCCCGACGGCCTGCAGGACCTCCTGCAGTTCGGATTTCGGATCGCGGGGAAGTTCTCCGCACTCCACGGTCTGAAAGTCGTCGGCAAGGGCAAGCCTCACCCGGCCGGCGGCGGTGTCGTAGCCGGCATCAAGGTAGACCGCGCCCACAACAGCCTCGAATGAATCCGACAGGACGGATGGACGCGCCCTAATCCCGCTAGGCTCGGCGTGCCTGTCGAGCAGAAGAGCCGTGCCGAGGTCCCATCGAGCCGCTGCCCTTGCCAGCACCGGCTCGCTCACCAAGAACGCTTTAGCCTGTGCCAGGAAGCCCTCGGATTGAAGCGGATAGTTCGTGTAGAGCTCGTGAGCCACGATGCACCCAATCACCGCGTCACCCAGAAACTCGAGCCTCTCGTAGCTGTCCAAGGCAGCCTGACCCACAACCGACCTGTGCCGCAGCGCTTGGTCCAGCAACCCGAGGTCGCGAAACTCATGACCAATCTTGCTCTGCAGCAGCGCAAGACACGAGCCCCGTCCTGCATGATCGGCATCTTGCGTCATCCCGTGTCCCCAAGGATGGGGCTAGGAGTCCACACGCCGCATCACAATCGTGGCGTTGTGGCCGCCAAACCCAAAGGAGTTCGACATGGCGGTGCGCACGTCCGCCGCGCGCGCCACGTTGGGCACATAGTCGAGGTCGCACTCCGGATCCGGGTTTGCATAGTTAATTGTGGGCGGAATGATGCCGCGCTCCATAGTGAGCGCACAAGTAATAGCCTCTATCGCTCCCGCGGCGCCCAGGAGGTGGCCGGTCATCGACTTGGTGGAGCTGATGGCGACTTTGTAGGCGTGGTCGCCCAACACTCTCTTAATGGCGGCGGTTTCAAACTTGTCGTTCTGCGTTGTCGAGGTGCCATGGGCATTGATGTAGTCCACCTCATCGGCCTTGATGCCCGAGTTGCGAACTGCCATCGCCATCGAGCGAGAGGCGCCTTCCCCTTCGGGGGCCTGCCCTGTAATGTGAAAGGCATCCCCGGAGAGGCCGTAGCCGAGAACCTCAGCATAGATGTGAGCCCCGCGGGCTTGGGCGCTGTCGAAGGACTCCAGCACGGCCACGCCGGCGCCTTCGGCCATCACAAAGCCGTCGCGCGTAGCGTCGAACGGTCTGCTCGCTCCCTCAGGGTCGTCATTTCGGGTGCTCATTGCTCGCGCCGCGCAAAACCCGCCCAGCCCAAGCGCAGAGATCGGCGCCTCGCTCCCACCAGCCAGCATTGCGTCCGCATCGCCGCGCCGAATTATCTGGAACGCATCGCCGATGGCATGCGTCCCGGTGGCGCATGCGGTGACAACTGTTGTATTCGGCCCCTTGGCGCCAAGAAGGATAGAGACCTGCCCCGAAGCCATGTTCGCAATAAGCATTGGAATGAAGAAGGGACTGATGCGGTCTGGACCGCGCTCCTGCAGCACTTGGAACTGTTGCTCGATCGTCTGGATGCCGCCAATTCCGGAGCCGATGAGCACTCCGGTCCTGTCGGCATTGTCCTGATCAATGACAAGAGCAGAATCTGCCACGGCAAGGCGAGCAGCCGCGACCGCGAACTGCACGAAGCGGTCCATGCGGCGCGCGTCCTTGCGTTCCATGTAGTTTTCCGGTACGAAATCCGGCACTTCGCCAGCGAACCGCGTGGTGTACGCCGAGACATCGAACGTCGAGATCGGGCGAATTCCGGATCGGCCGGACGCTAGGCTTTGCCAGAAGGTCTCCTTGCCCGTACCAATCGGGGTAACGACACCCACTCCGGTTATCACAACGCGCTGCATTGCCGATTCACAGTCCTTCTTGTGCGTTCACGGGCCACTACAGGCCGACAGCCTCGTGATACCGCCTCATTTCCTACGCTCATGCAAGACCCAGGAGAATCCTACTCCTTGGTCTTCTCTTCAATATAGGTGATGGCTGCTTGAACGTCCTGAATCTTCTCCGCATCCTCGTCCGGAATCTCAATGTCAAACTCCTCCTCGAGGCCCATCACCAGCTCCACGACGTCCAGCGAATCCGCCCCAAGATCGTCCACAAACTTCGCGGTAGGCGTCACTTCCTCCGCCGCCACGTCCAACTGCTCCACGACTACCTTCTTTACGCGGTCGTAAATCGACATCCGGTTCTCCTCCCAGAGAGTTGTATACAGCAAGATAGAGAATTCGACGCGGCAAGCTGCGTCCCTGCGACACTCCCGACCCCCTAGAAGGGGAAGGCGAGTCTTTGGCGCAAGCATCGCGCGCCCTTACATGAAGAGGCCGCCGTCTACCTGCAGCACCTGTCCGGTGACGTACCTGGCCGCAGGACTGCACAGAAACGCCACTGTCGCTGCAACATCCTCTGCCGACCCCAGGCGACCCAGCGGCACCATCCTCAGCGTCTCGTCTCGAAACTTCTCGCCAAGCTCGCTCGTCATGTCCGTCTCGATGAACCCAGGCGCTACTACGTTGCACCGAACTCCTCGCGGACCCAGCTCCTTTGCAATGGACTTGCTGAGGCCGATGAGTCCCGCCTTGGAAGCCGAATAGTTTGCCTGACCCGCATTGCCTACCACACCCATCACCGACGAGACGTTCACGATTGACCCGCTTCGCTGCTTCATCATGATCTTGCCCGCTGCACGGCAGCAGAGGAAAGCGCCCTTCAGGTTTACGTCAATCACTTCGTCCCAGTTTTCCTCCGACATTCGCACCAGAAGGCCGTCGCGCGTTACACCGGCGTTATTCACAAGCACATCGACACGACCAAATCTCGCCATCGCCTCGGTAAAGAGGCGGTCCACCACCTCGGCGCTCGATACGCTGCCGTGGTGGGCGAGCACCTCAGCGCCGGTCTCTGTGCGAATCTGCTCTGCTGCAGCCGAGATGCTCCCCTCGGTGGCGCTCAAGAGGGCAAGGCTCGCGCCCTGCCGAGCAAACTCCAGAGCAACGGCCTTGCCAATGCCCCGTCCAGCGCCCGTCACGACCGCCACCTGACCCGAGAAGTCCCCCATAGCTACTACACCAACTCCCCTGCCAGAAATGTCTTGGCCCGGCCGCTCAGCCGGACTGTTTCGCCATCCCAGCGAACGCCCACACTGCCTCCACGCTCGGACAACTGATGACCCACCATCGCTGTCTTCTTGAGCCGGAGGCTCCAGAGGACCGCGAGACCGCAATGAGCCGAGCCGGTGACCGGATCTTCGTCGATCCCTACGGCAGGAGCGAAAAACCGCGACACGAAATCGGCGCTGCGCTCCCCCTCAGCGCGGCTAGTGACAATCACACCGCGCACCGCAAGAGCGGACAGCTTTCCGAAGTCCGGTCGAACACTTCGGACGGCGGATTCGCTTGACAACTCCACCAATGCATCTTCGTCGCACGAAAAGACATTTGCGTCAGCAACGCCGAGAGCAGCCAAGAGGCTCGCATTGCGCGGCGCGGCAACCGGATTCCGCGATGGAAAATCTAGCAAGACCTTACCTTCCGACATCCGGGCCGTCAAGACCCCGCTCAAGGTGGTAAAGGTGATTGTTGTCCCCGATTTCACCCTGCCCGTCTCAAACAAGACGTGCGCCGTTGCCAGAGTGGCATGGCCGCAGAGCTTCACCTCCACCTTCGGAGTGAACCACTTCAGCCGGTACCCTCCCTGCGGAATTGGCCACGCAAACGCTGTTTCGGAGAGGTTCATCTCCGCGGCGATCTCCTGCATCCTGCGCTCGCCTATTGGCTTTGCCAGCAGGCACACCGCCGCGGGGTTGCCCAGCATTCCCGGCGCTACGAATGCATCCACCACAAACATGGGGTGCTTCATCGCCTGCCTACTGCCCTCTCAATGCGGCGGCGGCGGCCTCCAGGGAAGTGCTGTTGTGAACGCTCATCGCCTGGACGCTCTTGTCGATTCTCTTCATCAACCCAGCAAGGACCTCGCCGGCGCCAACCTCTATGAAGGTCGTGACGCCTTCACTCAGGAGCAGGCGCATGGAGGCTTCCCAGCGCACCGCTCCGCTCACCTGCATGGTGAGGAACGGGGCGAAATCTACTCCCGACTTGTTGTACTCCGCCGTCACATTCACCACCACGGGCACGCTCGCCTGCCCAAATCCTGCTGCGCGCAAGAAAGGATAGAGCGCATCGCCCGCTTGAGACATGAGCGGCGAATGGAACCCACCGGAAACGGCAAGCGGCAGCACCCTCTTCGCTCCACGCGCCTTGCACTCCTCGGCGGCTCGCTCAACAGCGGCCACCTCACCCGAGATGACGATCTGGCCGGGGCAGTTCAGATTTGCAATCGCCACCACGCCGATCGACCGCGCCGATTCACAGGAGCTGCGCACAGACTCCTCATCCAGACCTAGGACCGCAGCCATGGTTCCGGGACGCGCATCCGCCGCGGCCTGCATCAGCTCCGCCCTCTTGCGAACCAGCTTCAGGCCCGCAGTGAACCCCACCGCACCTGAGGCGTATAGGGCCGCGTACTCTCCAACGCTGTGTCCCGCAACGGCAAACGGCTTGAGATCTACGTGCTCTCGAAGTGCTGCAAGCGCTGAGCAGCTCGTGGTATAGAGCGCCAGCTGCGCGTTCAGCGTCTTTCGCAGTTCCTCGTCGGGCCCCTCAGAGCAGAGCCTCCCAACGTCGAATCCCAGCACGTCCGAGGCTTCCGAGAACACTGCCCTAGATGCGGCACACGTGTCGCGAAGCTCAGTTCCCATGCCCACATGCTGCGATCCCTGGCCGGGAAAGAGGAGGGCGTAACTCATGGAGCTGCCGGACTGGAGAGCTCGTCCTGGCTCCAGCGAATGACGTTCGCACCCCATGTGAGCCCTGCGCCAAACCCTACGAACACCAACACGCTCCCACGCTGAACTCTGCCGGCAGCTATCGCTTCAGTGAGAGCCATCGGAATGGACGCAGCGGACGTATTCCCGTATTTGGCGACGTTCGTGAAAACCTTCTCTTCAGGCAAGCCCATGCGCTGTGAAGCCGCCTCGATGATGCGAAGGTTGGCCTGGTGCGGAATGAACAGATCGACATCCGAGAAGGTGAGACCTGCGCGACACAGGGCTGTCTCGCATGCCTCCACCATGATCCGCACGGCGAATCGATAGACCTCGGCGCCGCGCATCATGAGGTACTGGCCCTTATCGGCAAGGGATTCTGCGGTGATTGGGTTCTTGGTGCCTCCCAGCTCGAGCTTGATGAGGTCGAACCCATTTCCATCCGCGCCCAAACACGAGGCAAGTACACCCTCGCCGTCGCCGCATGGACCCAAGACTGCAGCGCCTGCTCCGTCGCCAAAGAGAACACAGGTCGAGCGATCCGTCCAGTCCACCTGCTTCGAGAGTGTGTCGACTCCCACCACCAGCACCCGCTTCATCCCGCCGGACCGAATAAACCCGCAGCCCGTTTCAAGGCCGTAAGCAAAACCCGAGCAGGCCGCCCCAAGGTCGAACGCCGCAGCGCGAGTTGCTCCTATCTTCTGCTGGATCAGGCAAGCAGTTGACGGCCAGAGGTGGTCGCCGGTGGCAGTCGCGCAGATGATGAGGTCCACTTCCTGGGCAGCAACGCATGCCGACTCGAGAGCCCGCCTTGCCGCCACAGCTCCGAGCGTACTGCAGCTCTCCTCTGGCGAGCAGATACGGCGCTCGCGAATTCCTGTTCGAGAGACGATCCAGTCGTCGGACGTATCAACAGTAGCCGCCAGCGCTGCATTCGTTAGGATGCGGTCCGGAACGGCCATGCCTGCGCCGATTATGCCTGCGTTTTGGGTTTGCATAGTTAATGGGGGAAGCACACCAGGGCTACGATGCCGCACATGTGCATGTTTGCGCTTAGGCCGAACCCTTTGGAAGCGCGCGCTCAATCTCTCCTACAAGGTCACCTTCAGCCAGGGTACGAGCAACGCGAATTGCGTTTGCCACTGCGCGCGCGTCCGACCTTCCGTGCCCAATTACGCACACTCCGTTGACTCCAAGGAGCGGAGCGCCGCCAAACTCTCGGTAGTCGATACGATTGCGCAGGTCTCTCAGTCCTCTGCGAAGCGGAAGCAGAAAGACCTTCATCCACTTGTAGCGCGTCAGCTCTTCCTTCACCAACTGCAGCACCATCTCGGCGACACCCTCGCCCACCTTGATGGCGATGTTGCCATCGAATCCGTCGCATACCACCACATCCACGCGACCACGAAATACATCCATCCCCTCGACATTGCCCACGAAACCCGGCAGGTTCTCTTTTAGCAGCTTGTGGGCCTGCTTGGTCAGCTCATTGCCCTTGCCCTCCTCCTCGCCGTTGGACAGTAGCCCAACGGTAGGGTGCTGCTTCGAGAGCACTTGGCGCGCATACACCTGGCCCATGAGGGCGAATTCAAAGAGCTGCCGCGGCGTGCAGTCCACATTCGCGCCGGCATCCAGCAGCACGACCGTACCTGCGAGCGACGGGAGAGGGGTGGCAAGCGCGGGCCGGTCTATCCCTTCGATTGGCCGGAGCAGGAACAGGGCCGCAGCCATCGCCGCGCCCGTGTTGCCGATCGAGATGAAGGCGTCCGCCCGTTTCTCCTTCACGAGCCTCGCGGCAACCACGACCGATGCATCCGGCTTGCGGCGATAGACCTCGCGCGGCTTGTCCGTCATTTCGATGGATTGCGATGCGTGAACGACCTCGATGGCATTCGCACGAACGGTGTGTCTGGCTAGCTCGCGCTGCACCGTTTCTTGGTCGCCAACCAAAAAGAATACCGTAGTGTCATCACAGCGAGACGCCTCTACAACCCCAGCGACGACCTCTCGTGGCCCGAGATCGCCACCCATCGCATCCACAGCAAGCCGAACCGGGCAAGCGGGCATAGATTCTTGAAACTATGCCGCGGAGGATCTGCTCTTCACGTCGAGCACCGGACGTCCCCTATAGAATCCGCATGAGGGGCAGACGTGGTGCAACTGCATTGGCTGATGGCACCGGCCACACTCGATAACGACCGGAAGCTGCAGCTTGTAGTGGGTTCTACGGAGCCGCGTTCGCATATTCGAATGGCGGCGCTTTGGGAGTGGCATCCTATCTCCTAATCCTTATCGCCAAAGCTCTTACGCGAAACACTGCGCACCGAGCTAGGCGTTATCTACTTTTTGATGGTTGTATTAATGAGCTCCGCAAGCCCGCTGAAGGCGAAATTGCCCTCAGTCACATCGCACTTGCACTCGTTCTCATTCTTATTGCAGCCGCACTTGACGCAGAGACCCAGACAGTCTGGATCGTGCAGCGGCTTCAGCGGGGAGCAGACCGCCATGACTTGCCGAATCAACTCGGTAAGGTCAAACAGATATCCGTCGAACAGCTTGGCCGAGAGGGGAGTTTCGTCCTCCTCCACTGTAACGCTTGGCGGCCGCCCCCTGCTCGAGCCGGGCTTTGCGCTCAGGCCGTACTGTTCCGACACATCGGTGCGCACAGGCTCGCTGTAGTATACCAGGCATCGACTGCAGGGCAGCGTTAAGGCGGACTCAAGGTGGCCGTCCACGAGCAGCGCGCTCCCCGTATTTGCAAACAACAGCGTCCCTTGAACGCGCGCACCACACTCTATATCCTCGTCTACCAGAGGAGGCTCATCCACGGCGTACGGGTATCTCATGCCTACGTGCGTTAGAACGTCTGTAAGATCGAGCTTCATCTGAGCACTCCTGGGACTTGCCTACTCTACTTCAAGCGTCAGGAGCGCGCCTTCTCGAGAACCTCTCGGCCCCGCTGCACCTTGCCGATCGCGTTCTGCATCACCTGCTCGAGATGCGTCAATACGTCTCGCGCGTAGTCGTCCGCGCCCTTGCGAATCTCGGACGCCTCGGTCGCGGCATGCTTCAGCACGTCGTGAGCGTGGTCATCCGCGCCCTTGCGAATCTCAGACGCCTCGGTCTCGGCATGTTTCAGCACGTCGTGCGCCTGAGCCGTAGCCATGCGATGTATTTCCGACTGCTCCACCCTGCGCGCCGCTTCAACCGCAGCATGGTCTACCATTCGCTGCGCCTCGGCGCGAGCGGCATCCAGCATTCGGTCAGCATCCCTTTTGGCCAGCAAGACAGCCTCGTTGGCGCCGCCCCTGGCGTCATCCAGGATTCGAGCGGAGTCCTTGGCAACACGATAGGCCTTCTTCATGTCCTCTGGGAGATTTGCCCGAATCTTCAGCACAAGCATATAGAACTGCTCTTCGTCGAACCCCACGAGAGTCTTCAGGAAGCGAATGTGCTTCGCTTTCTCGGGCATCTCTGCAAGCTGGTCGAGCAGCTTGAAGACATCTACTCCCTCGCTGTCGGCCGGGGAATAGGGCGTCCTGGCAGGCACGCTACGGCCTTGGGAACTGGAAACCACCGCCTTCGATGTGGTCACTTGGCCGTTGGACGTGCCGCTCTGCTGTGTTGTGCTCACGTTACTTGCGGACCTGCCGTTCGAGGCGTTGTCTAACACTATCTGGCACCAATCCTTCCACGGAGCCGCCAAGAAGGGCAATCTCCTTGACGATGCTGGAACTCAAGAATGAATACTCGGTTGTCGTCATGACGAAAACTGTTTCGACCTCGGGGCTCAGGTGGCGATTCGTGTGCGCCATTTGCAGCTCATACTCAAAATCCGACACCACGCGCAGTCCGCGGACTATCGTCGTCGCCCCGATGTGGGTTACATAGTCTACCAGCAGACCGTCGAATGAATCCACCCCTACGTTCGGGAGGTGGGCGCACTCTTCCTGCAGCATCGCGACCCTCTCCTCCGCGGAGAAGAGCGGATTCTTCCCGATGTTGCGCGCTACAGCAACCGTCACCGCATCGAAAAGGCGCGATGCGCGCTCGATAATGTCGATGTGGCCGTTTGTCATCGGGTCGAAGCTGCCGGGCACAATTGAGCGTCTCATTCTCAGTCGTCCATGCTGCCCTTCGCCACTTGCGCCTGCCGCAGCGCTGCCTCGTGCCGAAGAGCCTGATAATCGTCGGGCTGGGAACCCTTCACAGGCCGCATCACGTCGTCTGCGAGCTGGCGAGCCAGGGTTGCGAGGCCGCCGTCTGCGGCAAGATCTGCCAGACGCAACTCGGGCACGCCGCTCTGCCGAAGCCCATACAACTCTCCGGGACCGCGGATGCGAAGGTCTTCCTCGGCAATTCGATAGCCGTCACTCGTCTCCACCAGCGTCCGAAGTCTTGCCTCGGCCTCAACCGTAGACGGGTCCGAGATAAGAACGCAGTACCCTGCCGCCACGCCCCTGCCCACCCTGCCGCGAAGCTGGTGAAGCTGAGCCAGCCCAAACCGATCCGCGTCCTCCACCACCATCACGACGGCGTTTGGAATATCCACTCCCACCTCAATGACGGTGGTAGAAACCAGCACATCCACATCGCCTGCTCGAAACTTGGACATCACATCGCGCTTCGCCTCCGAAGGCTGAGCGCCGTGCAACAATCCTACCCGATAACTGCCGAAGTGATGCTCGGACATTGCCTCGAACACTTGCTTGGCCGAGGCAGTGACCGACTGGTCGGACTGTTCAATGACAGGGCACACTACAAATGCTTGCCGCCCCTTGTCCAGCAGCTTGCGCACGCCGGCATAGACCTCCGGCCTCTGGGCGGCGCGCTTCCAGTGGGTGCGAACCGGAGATCGACCCGGCGGCTGGTCGCGCAGAGAGGTTACCACCAAGTCCGCATAGAGCGTCATTGCCAGAGTTCGCGGGATGGGAGTAGCGGTCATCACAATGAGGTTGCCAGTCACCACCTTGGCGCGCAGCGCTGATCGCTGCTCAACGCCGAACCGGTGCTGTTCATCCACTAAAGCGAGACCAAGATTCTGGAAGGTCACTCGATCCTCCAGAAGCGCATGCGTGCCCACTGCCACGGCTGCCTTGCCCGATCGAACGTCATCAAGCGCTGCTTTGCGGGCCATTGCCGGCATGCCGCCGGTTAGGCACACAACCTGCAGCCCAGCCTCGCCAAGAATCTCCGCCAACGTGGCTGAGTGCTGCTCCGCTAAAAGCTCGGTGGGCGCCATCAGCGCAGTCTGATACCCTGCCTTGGTCATGAAGAGCGCCGCTCCGGCTGCAACCGCGGTCTTCCCCGAGCCGACATCGCCTTGCAAGAGTCGGCTCGTGGGTCCGGCCGCAGCAAGGTCAGTGCATATCTCGATAATGGCTTGGCGCTGACCATCTGTTAGGCGATACGGGACCAGCGCTTGCAGTTCGTCCGCCGCACCGCCGGCAATTCCGCTCGCTGCATCAGGAATCGACTGCCTCGGAGACACCTGCTGCTGCACGCTGAGCATCAGAAACAGCAGCTCCTCGAAGACGAGCCGCCGGCGAGCCTGGGCCAGATGGTCCAAGCCGGATGGACAGTGGATTGCACGCAGGGCCTCGTGTCTCGAGATCAACTCGATCTCGCCCAGCACGGATGCTGGAATAGGGTCGGTGACAGCGGGTAGATACTGGTCCAAGGCGGACCTGACAAGTGTGCGAAGGCGGCTTGCGCTAAGCCCATCCGTAGACCGATGCACCGGCATGACGCTGCCGACATAGGGTGAGTCCAGCCCGGCAGGGAGCACGCTCCACTCGGATCGCATCACCTCCAGCCGTCCAAATCGACTGCGCTGGACGTGGCCATGTACTTCGATGGGTTTTCCGTCGCGGCTGCATGCGGCAAACCTGGGGCCGAGGAACGGCTGCCCAAAGAAGACAAGATCGGCCTCGGTCTGCCCGTCCTCCACCATAACGCGAAGTATGTGGATTCCGCTGCGGCCACCCTTGCGTTCGTCCACGGTTCTAACAGTGCCTCGAAAGGACGCGGCCTGTCCGGAGCGCAACTCGGCTATCCGCGAGAGCTGGGTACGGTCGTCGTAGGCTCGGGGGTAGTGCTGGAGCAGATCGGATACAGAGTGGACTCTCAGCTTTGCAAGCAGCTTGGCTACAGCGGGTCCGACCCCGCGCACAGACGAGACCGGCACATCGACTAGGGTGTGCAATGGGCGCCTAAACCCTAGCTCGCCGAGGCGTAGACCTGCTCGACAATCTCATTCGCGCGGAGGCCGTCGAAACCGCTGACTGAGAGTGGCTGAAGCCCTCGGAC